>JAAXJP010000143.1 GCA_012269805.1 Rubrivirga sp. | reverse complement strand
GACGTGAGCGGCGCCGAACGCGTTGACGTCGACGACACCGACTGGAAGCCGAGCTACGACGGCGCCGAGCCGCTCCGGGCGTACGTCTCGCCCACGCTCGACGCCATCGTGGAGCGGATCAACCGCGAGAGCGACAACCTCTACGCCGAGCAGGTCTTCCGCACGGTCGGCGGCGGCGACACGGACACGGCCGAGGACCGCATCCAGGCCTTCGTCGAGGCGGCCGGCGTCGACGCCGACGGCCTCTACCTCGCCGACGGCTCGGGCCTCTCGCGCAAGGACATGGTGACGCCCGAGTCGCTGGCGGCCATCCTCCGCGCCATGCGGAGCCACCCGGCCGGGGCGTCGTTCCGGCAGTCGCTCCCCGAGGGCGGCGGCGCGGGCTCGACGCTCCGCAACCGGCTGGGCGGCGTGCCCGTCCGCGCCAAGACCGGGTCGCTCCTCGCCGTCCGCTGCCTCGCCGGCTACGTCGACGGGCCGGGCGGGACGCCCTACGTGTTCGTCCTCATGGCCAACAACTACACGACGAGCGGCGGGCGGATCGCGCGCGCCCAGGACGACATCGTCCGGGCCCTCGCCACCGGCCGGCGCGTCCCGGCCGACGAGGAGTAGCGGCTGACCGGCACGTCGGCACCCGGGGCCCGCCCCGGGGCCATCGTGGAGGAGCCTGCCGGGTCCTCGTCCAAAGAACCCGCGGGACCGGGCGCGGGGGTAGAGCGTAGGCCCGGGCCCGCGTAGCTTCCGAGCCCTTCTCCCCGCCCCTCCGCATGCCGTACGTCCTCCGCCAGGTCGCCCTGGGCCTGGTCGTGGTCCTCGCCCAGTGGCTCCTGAGCAACCTCCGGCTCTGGGACGTCTGGCCCGACGTGGTCCTCCTGTACGTGGCCTACATCGCCCTCCGCCGCGGGCGCGTCGCCGGCGCCGTGACCGGCTTCGGGGCCGGGCTCGCGATGGACTTCCTCGTGACGCCCGACGTGATGGGCCTCAACACGGTCCTCAAGACCCTCATGGGGTTCGTCATCGGTCTCTTCCAGTCCGAGCAGGGCGACAACCTCCGGCTCACGCCCGCGCAGGCGTTCCTCGGCGCGCTCGTCGTCGCCGTCGTCCACAACGGGCTGATGACGATCGTCCTCGCGCTCGACGTCGGCACGCGGACGCCGTTCCTGGTCTTCGGCCTGTGGCTCGGCGGCGCGCTCTACACGGCCGTCGTGGCCCTCGCGGGCTCCCTCTTCCGCGTCCGCGGGTAGGCCCGCCTCGGCCCCTCCTCGGGGCCCCTCCACGGGGCGACCGAGGCGGACGGGGCCGGCTACCGCAGGGCGTCCTCCAGCGTCGTCGAGGCGTCGGTCGAGGCGTCGCGGTACTTGACGATGCACGGGGCCGAGAGGCTCAGCCCGTGCTGGCGGCCAAAGTCGGAGTCGACGGCCCGGCTGCCGGGCACGACGACGGCACCCGCCGGGATCTCGAGCGGCGCGTCGGCGCTCGAGCGGAGGACGGTCTCGTTCGCCAGGTCGTAGACCCGCGTCGACCGCGTGAGGATGACGCCGGCCGCGAGCACGGCGCCCTCCCGGACCACCGTCCCCTCGTACACGCCGCACCCGCCGCCGACGAACACGTCGTCCTCGATCACGACCGGCGCCGCCCCGATCGGCTCGAGGACGCCGCCCACCTGGGCCGCGGCGCTGAGGTGGACCCGCTCGCCGATCTGCCCGCAGCTCCCCACGAGGGCGTGGCTGTCGACCATCGTCCCGCTCCCCACGTAGGCCCCGACGTTGACGTACATCGGCGGCATGCACACGACGCCCGGCGCGAGGTACGACCCGCGGCGGACCGTCGAGCCGCCCGGCACCACGCGGACGCCCCGGTCGAGGCCGATCGGCTGCGTCGGGTAGGTGTCCTTGTCAAAAAAGGCGAAGCCCGGCACGGACTGCTCGACGATCTCGCCGAGGCGGAAGCCGAGCAGGATGCCGCGCTTGACCCACGCGTTGGCCGTCCACGTCCCGTCCTCGGCCTTCTCGGCCGCCCGGACCTCGCCCGATTCGAGCGCATCGAGCAGCCGCTCGAAGGCGTCGCGCGCGTCGGGGCCGGGCGCGTCGGCCTCGGCGTGGCGGTCGATGTCGGAGCGGAGGGCGTCGAGGTCGGGCATGGGGAAGGGAGAAGGGGGGATGGGTGATGGGCGACGGCAGAGGAAGACGGGTCGGACCGGAGGCTCTGCCGTTCCCATCTCCCATTTCCTATTTCCCGTCGCGGCGCGGCTCAGTCCACAAAGTGGAGGATCTCGACAAGGCGGTGCTCGCGGTCGACGCGGGCGACGAGGAGGCCGGTCATCGCGTCGCCGCCGGCCGTCCGGCGCCACGCGGCGCGGACCCAGTCGTGGAGCAGGTCGAACGGGCCGATCTCGACGTGCGGGGGCTCGTCGCTGGGCTCGTCGTCGGGGAGCCCGAGGAACGCCGCGAGGGCGGCCTGGCCCTCGACGGGTCGGTCCGACGCCGGACCGAGGTAGGTCACCTCGCCCGCCGCGCAGGCGTGGACAAGCGACCACCGGTGGTCGGGGTCGTCGGTGTTCCAGGCCTCGGCGAAGCGGGCGAGCGTGGTCTCGAGGTCGGGGCGGTAGGGCATCAGGCGGTGTGAGGGGTCCCGGCTTCCACAAGATCGGCGTAGGCGGCCATCACGCGCTCGCGGGCCCCGTCGGACAGCGGCGCGAGCGGGAGGCGCAGGGCCGGCGCGCACCGGCCCTGCGCGGCGAGGACGGCCTTGACCGGCGCCGGGTTCGACTCGAAAAAGCTCGCGCGCATCGCGCCGAGGAGCGCGTAGTGGAGCCGCCGCGCACCGGCCACGTCGTCCTCGAGCGCCCGGCGGATCATCTCGGCGACGGGCCCCGGCGCCGTGTTCGCGATGACCGACACGAGCCCGTCGCCGCCGAGCGCGACCGTCGGGAACGCGAGGTCGTCGTCGCCGGAGTAGACCGCGACGCCGTCCGGCACGCCCGCGATGAGGTCGGCGATCTGGTTGAGGTCGCCGCTCGCCTCCTTCACGCCGACGACCGACGGGACGGCCTCGGCGATGCGGAGCGTCGTGTCGGCGGTAAGGTTCGAGCCCGTCCGCCCCGGCACGTTGTAGAGCACGATGGGGCAGTCGGTCGCGTCGGCGATGGCGGCGACGTGGCCGAGCACGCCGTCCGGCGTCGGCTTGTTGTAGTACGGCCCGACGACGAGGAGCCCGTCCGCGCCCGCCTCGGCGGCCTGACGAGAGTACGCGACCGAGTGGGCCGTGCTGTTGGTGCCGGTCCCCACGATCACGGGCACGCGCCCGGCCGTGTGCTCCAGGGCCAGGTCGACGAGGCGCCGCCGCTCGTCGTCGGCGACGGTGGGGTTCTCGCCGGTCGTGCCCAAGATGACGATCGCCTCGACGCCCTCGAAGGGCTCGCCGCCGAGCGGGCTTCCCTCGATCTGGTAGTCGATGAGGTCGCGGACGGCGGCCCCGTCGAGGGCATCGCCCGATGCGGTGAACGGCGTGACGAGCGCGGGGGCCGTGCCCCGGAAAAGCGGCTGGCGGTCGGGACCCATGAGGAGAGAGGGGGAGGTGGCAGGAGGCGAGGGGCGTACGACGAACGGCGGAATCGGCTCCGCCCCGTGCCCTATCCCTCGGGCCCCACGCCCGCCTCGATCATGTCGTCGAGGGTAAAGACCCCCTGCCGGCCGGCGACCCACTCCGCGGCGCGGACGGCCCCCAGCGCGAACGCCCGCCGGCTCTTGGCCGTGTGGACGATCCGGATCTGGTCGACGTCGCTGTCGAGCGCGACCGTGTGCTCGCCGAGGACGCGGCCGAGGCGCTGGCTCGTCACGTGGAGCGCGTCGGCGTCGATGGCCCCGTGCTGGGTCTCGGTCTCGATCCGAGCCTTGCGGCCGAGCCCGCCGAGCAGTTCCTCCGCCAGCCGGAGGGCCGTGCCGCTCGGGCTGTCGAGCTTGCCCGTGTGGTGGGCCTCGTGGACGGCCACGTCGTACTCGTCGAGGTGGTCCAGGAGCGGGAGCAGCCCGGCGAGCGCGCGCGAGACGAGCGCGAGCCCGAGCGAAAAGTTCGGCGCCCAGAGGAGCCCGTTCTGCCCTTCCTCTACCCAGTCGTGGACCTTCGGGAGGTCGTCCGTCCACCCCGTCGTCCCGACCACGGCGTCGACGCCCCAGAAGCAGTAGCGGTGGATCTGGTCGAGCGCGACGGCGGGGACCGAAAAGTCGACGACGACCTCGGCGTCGTTCAGGGCCGAGTCGTCGCGGGCGTCGAGGAGCGGCGTCTCGGCGTCGAACCGGGCGACGATGTCGTGGCCGCGCTCGGTCGCGACGGCCTCGACGGCCTGGCCCATCCGCCCGGTGCCGGCGAGGGCGATGCGCATGGAGGGGGAAGTGGTGAGGGGGCCCGGAACGCGACCGAGGCCGGGGAGGTCCCTGCGAAAGGGCTGGACTCGAGCGCCGGCCGGGCCGAGGTTGCCGTGCCTTCTCCCTCCCCATGGTCCGCCTCCTCCCCCTCCTGCTGGCTAGCGCGCTCGTCGCCGGCTGCGACTCCGACGAGCGCCCACCCCGCGTCGTCCCGCCTCCCACCGAGTTCACGATCGCCTACAGCGTCGAGCCGACCCAGCAGATGGGCGCCCCGTCTGTCGACGTCCTCCGCTTCACGGGCGAGGACGGGTCCGAGGGCGTCCTCCGCAACGTGGCGCTCCCGTGGCGGCTCAACATCCGGGCGCCGGTCGACGTGGACCGCGTGTACTCGCTCTCGTCGGAGGTGACGGTCGGGGGCGACGTGACCGGCATGATCGCGACCATCACCGTCGACGGCCAGCCGGTGTCGCAGGGTGTGGTGCCGGGCCAGCCGGGCGGCCTGAACCAGACCCGGACCGCCCGCGCGGTGTGGCGCTACCGGCCGTAGCAGCTACCGCATCGCCTCGGCCGCGCGGACCACGTCCGCGAGCACGACGGCGGCCGTGACGTCGGCGCTCGCACCCGGCCCCTGGAAGAAGATCGGGAAGTCGCCCGTCCGCGCGGTGTGGACGACGACGGCGATCTCGGACGCCCGGAGCGCCGCGAGGAGCGAGCCGGCCTCGGCGCGGACCCCTTCCACGCCGGCCCGGATCGCGCCGTCGGCCCCGAGGCGGGCGACGTACTGGACCTCGCCCGCCCCCGCCTCGGCGAGCCGCCGGCGCCAGTCGGCGTCGGCCCCGGCGAGCCGGTCCCAGAACTCCGCGAGCGGGACGTCGTCGAGGCCCTCCGGCACGAGACTTTCGAGCGCGACGTCGGCCGCCGACACGCCGAGGCCGACCTCGCGGGCGAGGAGGGCCAGCTTGCGAGCCACGTCGCGGCCGGAGAGGTCGTCGCGGACGTCGGGCTCGGTCAGGCCCGCCTCACGCGCCGCGACGACGGCCTCCGAGAAGGCCGCGCCGTCGCGCATCCGGTTCATCACGAACGAGAGCGTGCCCGAGAGGACGCCCTCGATCTCCTCCACCCGGTCGCCCGTCCGGACGAGGTCGCGGAGGCGCCCGACGATGCCGAGCCCGGCGCCGACCGACGCCTCGTACAGGTACGGCGCCTCGCCCGCCCGCGACGCCGCCTGCGCGTCGGCCCACGCGTCGGCCGACCGGCCCGTGGCCTCCTTGTTCGGCGTGACGACGGCGACGCCGGCGCGGAGCCACTCGGCGTGCCGCGCGGCGACCTCGGGGCTGGCCGTCGCGTCGACGACCACCAGCCGCTCCAGGCGGGCGCTCCGGACCCGGTCCGAGAGCGCGTCGAGGTCGGCGGGGTCGCCCTCCCCCACGCGGTCCGCGGCGGTCGCGGGGTCGAGGCCGGAGGCGTCCCACAGGAGGTGCCGGCTGTCGGCGACGCCGGCCAGCACGACGTTGACGCCGGCCTCCAGCAACCCGGGGATCTGGGCGTCGAGGAGCGCGAGGAGCCGCCGGCCGAGCGTGCCCGCGCCGACGACGACGAGGTGGGCCCGGAGCCGGCGCATCGCGAACGCCTCGTGGAGCGCCGACACGGCCTGGACGGCCTCGGCGTCGGCGACGACGGCCGAGATCACGTGGTCGCCCCCGCCTTGCGCGACCGCCCGCACGTTGACGTGAGCCCGCGCGAGCGTTGCGAAGTAGCGGCCCGCGAGGCCGGCCGCCCGGGGCGGGGTGCGGTGGTGGGGGTTGCAGCGGGCCGCGTAGGTCAGGAGCGGCCGGTGGTCCGTCACGACGACGGTCCGCGACC
>JAAXJP010000348.1:2250-6264 GCA_012269805.1 Rubrivirga sp. | reverse complement strand
GAAGCTGCTCCTCGCGTCGCGCCTTGTGAGGGGTGGCCTCACGGTGCTCGGGGCCGGGGGGCAGTCTGACACGGACGTCGAGCGCAAGCTCCCCCGCCTCGTGGGCCGCGCCGCCCGCTTGGCCGCGATGGCGTCGGCGTCGCGTGCCGGACGAACCGGCGTGGCCGGAGTTGGCCCAGGGGCACCGGCTCGACCATCGCTCGCTGAGCGAACCCTCGCACGGCGAGCCGTCCACCGCGACGTCCGGCCGGGCGGGCGGGTGGACCGGCTCGCCGCGCTCGTCGCTGAGCGGGAACGGGTCACTCGTCTGGAGGCACGGCACGCGCGCGCTGTCGGTGCCTTCACCAGGGCCAAAGCCCGCGCCTCCCGCTCGGCTCAGAGGGCGACGGCGCGGGCCGCACGAGCGAGCCAGGCGTTCTCGCAGGCCCTCGACCGCGTGTACGCGGACCCCGCCGCGGCGGGCGAGCGGTTCGTGGGCCTCGCCGCGCGTGAGGGACCCGACGTCGCGGCCCGGAAGATGGCCGAGCGGCCGGAGGCGTTCGGCGTCCTTCGGGAGACGGAGGCGAAACGCGCGCTGGGCTTGCTCCGGGGAAGGACGACGGAGCCCGCGCGGTCCCGCGCCGCCGAGGCCGCACGTGAAGGGGCGACATACGTCCGTGCGAACGGCGCTCACGAGAGGTCAGCGGAGACGTCCCGGTCCTCGCGGTCCCGCCAGGGCCAGGCGTCTGGCGACCCCGTGGCGCGAGCGTTGGACGCCCGACTCCGCCGAGTGGAGCGGTCGCTCACTGAACCCGGTGGGAAGCCGCTGGCGGGCCGTCGGCTACGCGATCTCGACGCCAGGATCGCCCGAGCCGCCGGACGGATCGGTCGGGTCCCCGGGGGACACCGCGTTGCCCGTGGCGCCTCTCGCGGAAGCCAGCGCGCCACCCAGGCGCTCGCCGCCCGAGTCGGGACCGTCGGCGTCCGCGCTGTCACGAGGATCGTCCGTGCGACGGGGCGCGGGCTCGGCCGGGAGTAGCGGTAGGGTCGGGATATCGGAGGCTTACGAGACGCTGATTGCCGAACGGGCTTCCGAACCCTGAAACGACGTCAGTCAAGCCCGTCCGATACAGCCGGTCTGAGACTCGTCGTTTGTGAGGACCCAGATCGGATCGACCTCGGGGTTGACGGCGTGCTACGCAGAATATATCGTACATCTGCGATAACCGATCACCATGCAGGCCAAGACCGACCTCTTCCCCCCCGACCTCGCCCGCCTCGCCGAGGCCGCCAAGGCGCTCGGCCACCCGGCCCGCCTCGCCATCCTCCAGACGCTCGCCGAGCGCGGGGCGTGCGTGTGCGGCGAGGTCGTCGACGAGCTCCCGCTCGCCCAGGCCACGGTCTCCCAGCACCTCAAGGCGCTGAAGGCGGCGGGCCTCGTCCGAGGCGAGGTCGACGGGCCGCGGTCGTGCTACTGCGTCGACGGGACGGCGCTCCGCGCGCTCGCCGACGGGCTCGGCGGCTTCCTCGCCCCCCTCCTCGACGCCCTGCCCCCCGACGACGATGCCGACTGCTGTTGACGCCGCGCTCGGGCCGCCGAACGGGGCGGCATCTCCCGTCGAGCGCCCGGCGGCGGACCGACCGAACGCCCAGCCCCCGGCCGCCTGGCGGGCCGCGCTCGCCGAAGGGCTCGGGACGTTCGCCCTCGTCTTCGCCGGGTGCGGGGCCGTCGTCGTGGACGCCCAGACGGGCGCGCTCGGCCACGTCGGCGTCGCGCTCACGTTCGGGCTCGTCGTCATGGCCGCGATCTACGCCGTGGGCGAGGTCTCGGGCGCCCACATCAACCCGGCCGTGACCGTCGCCTTCTGGGCCTCGGGCCGGTTCCCCGCCGCCCGCGTCGGGCCGTACGTCGCGGCGCAGGTCGCCGGCGCGGTCGTCGCGAGCGCGGTCGTCGCGGCCCTCTTCCCCGACTCGGCCACGCTCGGCCAGACGGCCCCGGCCGGGACGGCGCTCCAGAGCCTCGGGCTCGAGGCGGTCCTGACGTCCCTGCTCATGTTCGTCATCCTCGGCGTGGCCGTCGGCGCCAAAGAGGTGGGGCTCCTAGCGGGCGTCGCCATCGGGGGCGTCGTCGCCTTCGAGGCCATGATGGGCGGCCCGGTCTCGGGTGCGTCGATGAACCCGGCCCGCTCGATTGGCCCCGCGCTCGTCGGGCTCGCGACCGGCACCTCCGACCTCTCGTCGCTCTGGGTCTACCTCGTCGGCCCCACCGCCGGGGCGCTCCTCGCCGTCCCGGCCTACCGCGCCGTCTACGGCGACCGCGCGCCCTCCCCGTTCGCTCGCACCCTCTGATCCCATGACTCCCGACACGCTCCCACCCCAGACGCCTTCTGCCGACGCCCTCCGCCGGGCCGTCCGCGCGAAGTACGCCGCCGTCGCCCGTGGCGAGGCGCTCTCCTGCTGCGGCCCCGTCGAGGCGTGCGCCCCAGCCGAGGCCACCGAGGTCAACATGATCGGCGACGCCTACGACGGCGTCGACGGCTACGTCGAGGCGGCCGACCTCGGGCTCGGCTGCGGGCTCCCCGTCGAGCACGCCGGGCTGGCGCCGGGCCAGACGGTCCTCGACCTCGGCGCGGGCGCGGGTCTCGACGCCTTCGTGGCCCGCCGCGCCGTCGGCGAGGGCGGGACCGTGCTGGGCGTCGACTTCACGCCCGAGATGGTCGAGAAGGCCCGCCAGAACGCGGCGGCCCTCGGCTACGCGAACGTCCGCTTCGAGCACGGCGACATCGAGGCGCTCCCGTTCCCCGACGCGAGCGTGGACGTGGTCGTCTCGAACTGCGTGCTCAACCTGGTCCCCGACAAGGCCCGCGCCTTCGCCGAGGCGTTCCGCGTGCTCCGGCCGGGCGGCCACGTCTGCGTCTCCGACGTCGTCTCGCGCGGGGCGCTCCCGGACGCCGTCCGCGCCTCGGCCGAGTTCTACGCCGGGTGCGTGGCGGGCGCGCTCGACCGCGGGGCCTACCTCGGGATCGTCGCCGATGCGGGGTTCGAGGGCATCGAGGTCGTGGCCGAGCGGCCGATCGACCTGCCCACGGGGCTCCTCCCCGACGGCGCCGAGGCCCCGCTCCTGAGCGTGACCGTCCGGGCCACCCGCCCCGCCGCCGGGGCCGCCGCCGGGGCCGCCAGCGCGACGGGCGAGACCACGCTCCGCGTCTACGACCCGCCCCAGTGCTGCTCGACGGCCGTCTGCGGGCCGGACGTGGACCCGGCGCTCGTCCAGTTCGCCGCCGACCTCCGCGGCCTCGCGGCCTCGGGCGTCGCGGTCGAGCGGTTCAACCTGGCCCAGCAGCCCGAGGCGTTCGTCCGAGAGCCCGCCGTCGTGCAGGCCGTCAACGCCGTCGGGACGTCGGTGCTGCCGCTCCTCGTGGTCGACGGCCGCGTCGTCTCGCACGGGCGGTACCCGTCCCGTGACGAACTGGCGGCGCTCGTGCGTGAGGCGGGTCCGGAGCCGGCGTTCTCGCTCGAGGTCTTGGCCTCGACGTGCTGCGCCCCGGACTCAGGCTGCTGCTGACGGCCTCTCCGGACGACCCGCCCATCGAAGATCCCCTCCCCATGCTCTCGTTCGTCGCCGCCCCCCCGCCCACCCTCGTCTTCACCGGCAAGGGCGGCGTCGGCAAGACCTCGCTCGCGTGCGCCACGGCCGTCGCGCTCGCCGACGCCGGGCGCCGCGTGCTCCTGGTCTCGACCGACCCGGCCTCGAACCTCGCCGACGTGCTCGGCGCGCCCGTCGGCCCGTCCGTGGCCGAGGTCGCGACGGTCCCCGGCCTGAGCGCGCTCAACGTCGACCCCGAGGCCGCCGCCCACGGCTACCGCGAGCGCGTCGTGGGGCCGATGCGCGGCGTGCTCCCCGACGAGGCCGTCGCGCGCATCGAGGAGGGCCTCTCGGGCGCGTGCACGACCGAGATCGCGGCGTTCGACCGGTTCGCGGCCATGCTCGCGGGCGAGGGCGAGGCGGTCGGCGTGGACGTCGTCGTCTTCGAC
>JAAXJP010000348.1:0-2240 GCA_012269805.1 Rubrivirga sp. | reverse complement strand
TGTCCCACACGGCGCCGACCGGCCACACGCTCCGCCTCCTCGAACTCCCGGCCGCCTGGAGCGGGTTCATCGACGACAACCCCGGGGGCGCCTCGTGCCTCGGCCCGTCGTCCGGGCTCGAGACCCAGCGCGAGCGGTACCAGGCGGCGGCCGAGGCGCTCCGCGACCCGGCGCGGACGACGCTCGTGCTCGTGGCCCGGCCCGAGCCGTCGGCGCTCGCCGAGGCCGCGCGCTCGGCCGCCGAGCTATCGGCGATCGGCGTGGCGAGCCAGCGGCTCGTCGTCAACGGGCTGTTCCGGGCGACGGACCCGTCCGACCCGCTCGCGGCGCCGATGGAGCGCCAGGCGGAGGCGGCGCTCACGGCGATGCCCGAGGCCCTCGCCGCGCTCCCCACCGAGTCCGTCGCGCTCCGACCGCACAACCTCGTCGGGCTGGGCGCGCTCCGCGACCTGGTCGCCGACCACCAAGCGCACGAGACGCTGCCCGAGGCCCCGGTAGTCACGCCCCTCCCCGATGCCGCGGCCGACCTCGCCGGGCTCGTGGACGAGGTCGAGGCCGACGGCAAGGGCCTGGTGCTCGTGATGGGCAAGGGCGGCGTCGGCAAGACGACCGTCGCCGCGGCCGTGGCCGCCGAGATGGCCGCGCGCGGGCACGACGTCCACCTGACGACGACCGACCCGGCCGCCCACCTCGACGACGTCCTCGGCGACGACGTGCCGGGCACGCTTGCCGTGACGCGCATCGACCCGCGCGAGGAGACGCGGCGCTACACCGAGCGCGTGCTCCGGACGAAGGGCGCAGACCTCGACGGCGACGCCCGGCGGCTCCTGGAGGAGGACCTCCGGAGCCCGTGCACCGAGGAGGTCGCCGTCTTCCACGCCTTCAGTCGGGCCGTGGGCTCGGCCGCGCGCGGCTTCGTGGTGATGGACACGGCCCCGACCGGCCACACGCTCCTCCTGCTCGACACGGCCGGGAGCTACCACCGCGAGGTCCTGCGCTCGACGTCGCTCGACCCCGACCGCGTGACGACGCCGCTCATGCGGCTCCAGGACCCCGCGTTCACGCGCGTGCTCGTCGTCACGCTCGCCGAGACGACGCCGGTCCGCGAGGCCGCGGCCCTCCAGGCCGACCTCCGGCGGGCCGGCGTCGAGCCGTCCGCGTGGGTCGTCAACCGCTCGCTGGCCGCGGCGCGCCCGACGGACCCGCTTCTGGCGGCCCGCGCCGCCGCTGAGGTCCCCGAGGTCGAGGCCGTCGCCGAGCGCCACGCGCCCACGGACCCGGACGGCGTCCCGCGCCTGGCCGTCCTCCCGTACACGCCCGAGCCGCCCGTCGGGGCCGCCCGCCTCCGCGCGCTCGCCCGGAGGGCCGTTGCTCAGGGCGCTGTGGCCCAGGGCGCTGTGGCCCAGGGCGCTGTGGCCCAGGGCGCTGTCGCCGAGCCCGCCTGACTCCGATGCCCCACGCCGATCTAGACGTCCGTCCGACGGCCCGGATCACGTGCCCCGCGTGCGGGGCGACGACCGAGGCCGCGATGCCGACCGACGCCTGCCAGTTCTTCCGGGACTGCCCGGCCTGCGGGGCCGTCGTGAGGCCCCTCGACGGCGACTGCTGCGTGTTCTGCTCCTACGCCGACGCCCCGTGCCCGCCCGTGGCCGCGTCCGGCGGCCCGTGCTGCTCCTGATCCCCCTCTCCCAGGTCCCTACCTCCCCCAGACCCATGCCCACGACCCTCGCCGTCTTCTCCGACGTCCACGCCAACCTCCCCGCCCTCGAGGCCGTCCTCCGCGACGTCGACGCCCGCCTCGGCCGGGGCGAGGCCGACGCCGTCTACTGCCTCGGCGACCTCGTCGGCTACGCGACGTGGCCGAACGAGGTCGTCGCCTCGGTCCAGGAGCGGGGCATCCCGACGATCGCCGGGAACTACGACGAGGGCGTCGGCCTCGGCTCCGACGACTGCGGCTGCGCCTACGTCACCGACGAGGACAAGGCGCGCGGGGCCGAGTCCATCGCCTACACGAACGGGGCCGTCACCGAGGCGACCCGGCGCTACCTCCGGGGCCTCCCGCGCCACCTCCGCGTGACGCTCGCCGCCCCGCGCGACCGGAAGGCCGAGCCGGTCGAGGTCCTCATGGTCCACGGCAGCCCGCGCCGGATCAACGAGTACCTCTTCGAGGACCGGCCCGACGACCTCCTCCTCAAGCGGATGGCCGAGGCCGGGGCCGACGTCATGCTCTTCGGCCACAC
>JAAXJP010000262.1 GCA_012269805.1 Rubrivirga sp. | reverse complement strand
CGTCCGCCCGGCGGACCGCGTCGAGGGCCTGTCCGACCCGGGCCTCGATCTCGACGAGGCGGGCCTCGGCGGTGGCGGCGCGCCCGCGGGCCCGGGACCACCGGACCAGCAGGACGACGAGGGCCACCGCGAGGAGCCCGTCGAGGACGAGGAGGGGGACGAACATCGTCAGGAAAGGTACGCCACCGTACGCGCGCCCCTCCGAAACGTTCAGCGCGGCCCGAACAGTGCCGAGCCCACCCGGAGGTGGGTCGCCCCCTCCTCGACGGCCACCTCGTAGTCGCCGCTCATGCCCATCGAGAGGACCGACAGCGGCATCGGCGCGTCCTCGAAAAGGCGGCGGAGCGTCTGGAACGCGGGGCGGACCGTCCGCTCGAGGTCCTCGTCGTCCTCGGCGTTGGCGGCCATCCCCATCAGCCCGACCGGGCGGAGGTGCTCGTGCTCGGCGGCCATCCGGAGAAGGCCGTAGGCGTCCTCCGGCTCGACGCCGTGCTTCGCGTCCTCGCCCGAGATGTTGACCTGAACAAGGACCGGGAGGACGCGCTCGGCGTCGGCGGCCTTCTTGTCGAGGGCCCGCGCGAGGCGGGGCGAGTCGAGCGCGTGGAACAGGTCGGCGCGGGCGGCGGCGTCGCGGGACTTGTTGCGCTGGAGCGAGCCGATCAGGTGCCACCGGACGGCGCCCCCGTCGGCCTCGCCGGGAATCGCGTCGGACTTGTCGACGAGCTCCTGGACGCGGTTCTCGCCGAGGTCGCGGAGGCCAGCCGCGATCGCAGCGCGGACGGTCTCGAGGGGGTGCGTCTTCGTGACGGCCACTAGCGTGACGGCCTCGGCGTCGCGGCCGGCGCGGTCGGCCGCCTCGGCGATCCGTCGGCGGACGTCGGCGGCGCGCTCGGTGATCTGGTCGACGAGGTCGGGGGGGGCGGTCTCGGTCATGCGGTGCGTACCCCGCGCGGCCCGAGGGGATCCGTTCTCGATCTGAGACGGGGTGGTTCCATTTCTACCCGTTCGAACCACCGGAGACGCGCTCGGCGGCTCTACACGCGGATGGCCCGATTGTTGGGATTCGACGAACCGCACCCCCGACGGTCGCCATGCCCGCTCCGCTCCCCACCGCGCCGACTCTCCGCTGCGCCCTCGACCGCGCCCGCGCCGCCTGGCTCGCCGGCCACGCCGGCGCCTGGGACCGCTACTGTGCGTGCCTCCGCCAGATCGAGGCGCAGACGCAGGCGTCCACGCGACCTCGGACCGACCGGCGCGCCCGGCGTCCCCGCGCTCGCGCCTAGTCAGCCCTCCGCGTGCCGGAGGTCGCCCGCGACGCGCGGCGGCCCCTCGAGCGTCGTGACGCGGACCGGCTCCGGCGACGCCGCCGCGACGACCCACACCACCTCGCCCTCGAAGTCGCACGTTGGGACGAGGGCCAGCGCGGTGGGCAGCCCGAGGTCGCGGCGGGCCGGGTCGACCGTGACCTCACCGGCCTCGGTGTGCGCGCGGGCCCCACTGAACCGAACGGCCAGCCACCCGTCGCCCGGCAGCTCGACGGTCCGGCCCGAGCCGCACTGGCGTATCGGCTCGTCGACGTACTCGACG
Source organism: Rubrivirga sp. (assembly GCA_012269805.1). Taxonomy (GTDB): domain Bacteria; phylum Bacteroidota; class Rhodothermia; order Rhodothermales; family Rubricoccaceae; genus Rubrivirga. Next base: position 4,699 of record JAAXJP010000262.1, on the reverse strand, counting down.
TGGACCGCCGGCCGGACCGACTCGAACTCGAAGGCGACCCGGTCATAGCCGTCGTGCGTCGCGGCGCGGACGTCCGCCAGCACGGCCTGCCCCTCCCCGGAGGCGTCGAGGTCGACGATCCCGACGGTCCACTCCGACGAGTCGGGCGGCGCAGGGGTGGGCTCTTCGGGGCCCTCCGCGCCATCCGCAGCGGACGTGGGGACGGCGGCGTCGGCCTCCGGAGTCGCGGGCCCTTCGGCCGGCTCACCGGCGCAGGCCGCGAGAAGGAGCGAGAGGAACAGGAGTCGGGACATCGGGATCGCGAGGGGGCTCGGGGCAATGTCGGGCCGGACGACGGGCATGAGGCCGTTTTGCCGTAGAGTGGGGCGAACCACCCCCCTCCTACCGACATGCCCGTCCACGACATCGACTACCGCCTCATCGGCGACGACCTCCAGATCGTCGAGATCGAGCTCGACCCCGGCGAGGCCGTCCGCGCCGAGGCCGGGGCCATGCTTTACATGGACGACGCGATTCGGATGGACACCGGCACGGGCGGCGGGTTCATGAAAGGGCTCAAGCGGCGGATCGCCGGCGAGAGCTTCTTTATCACGTCGTTCACGAACGAGGGCCGCGGCAAGGCCCAGGTCTCGTTTAGCGCGCCGTACCCCGGCAAGGTGATCCCGCTCGACCTCGGCGACTACGGCGGCCGGTTCCTGTGCCAGAAAGACGCGTTTCTCTGCGCGGCCTCCGGCATCGAGATCGAGGTCGCGTTCACGAAGAAGATCGGGGCCGGCCTGTTCGGCGGCGAGGGCTTCATCCTCCAGCGCCTCAGCGGCGACGGCCTCGCCTTCGCCCACGCGGGCGGGACCATCGTCGAGCGCGACCTGGCCGGCGGCGAGGTCCTCCGCGTCGACACGGGCTGCCTCGTCGCCTTCTCGGAGTCGGTCGACTACGACATCGAGTTCCAGAGGGGGTTCAAGAACGCGCTCTTCGGCGGCGAGGGCTTGGTGATCGCGCGGATCGAGGGCCCGGGCAAGGTGTTCCTCCAGAGCCTCCCGTTCTCGCGCCTGGCGGACCGGATCGTGGCGGCCAGCCGGATGTACGGGCGGAAGGGCGAGACCGGGGGCGGGGGCAACGCGCTCGGCGCCATCGGCGGACTCGCGGCCGGCGGCTTGCTGGGCGGCCTCCTCGGCGAGGACAACTAGCCCTCGCCCCGCCTCGGTGGGCTCACGGGCCGGCCGAGGCGGGCGACGCCGCGCTCTCGAACAGCGCGTCGAAGCGGGGCGCCATGAGCGGCCACGCGAGGTCGGCGGGGACCTCCCGGAGGACCTCCCCCGGCAGCGGCTGGGCCTCGCCTCGGAGGATGGCGCGGAGCGTCTCGAAGAGAGCGTCCTCGGAGTCGTAGAGGACGGGCGCGTGGAGGAGCGGCCGGTGGAGCCGCTCCGGGATCAGCTCCGGGTACGTCAGCCGGTTGGGCAGGAGCGGGTGGCAGCCGCAGTGGATGGCCTCCAGCATCGAGATGCCGAAAAACTCGTGGACCGACGTCGAGGCGACGACGTCGGAGCGCCAGAGGAGCGCGGCGTAGTCGGCGAACGACTCGGCGTAGCCGTAGTGGAGCACGCGCTCGGCGTAGCGCCGGAAGCCCGCCTCGAACGCCGGCGGCTGCTCGGCGAACGTCTTGCCGGCGAGGACGAGGCGGAACCGCTCGCCGACGTCGTCGAGCCGGTTCATCACCCGGAAAAAGGCCTCGGGGTTTTTGTCGTACTCCCAGCGGTGGTTCCAGAGCACGACGGGGGGGCCCGGCTCGCGCTGGCGCCGCGCCTCGGCCTCGGGCCGGGCCGCGTCGAGGCCGGCCAGGTCGAGGCCGAGGTGGAGGACCGAGCTCTTCTCGCGGAGGGCCGGAAGCTCCCCGACGTGGGCGTAGTCGGGGAACCGCCGCAGGAGGTCGGGGAGCGCGCCGAAGAACTCGTCGTGGTGGAACCGGCTGTTGAACACGACCCGGTCCGCGGCGAGCGCCGAGAGGTAGTTGATCCAGGCGTACGTGACGTCCCGCTCGCGGCCTTCCTGGAGCGGGTACGTCAGCTGGTTCTCGTGGACGTAGAGGACGACCGGGACATCGGCCAGCACGTCGCGCGTCAGCGCGAGGAACGCCGGCACGTTGACCATGTCGGTCGCGAACACGAGGTCGGGCCGCCAGCCGCCCGCGAGGACCTCGCGCGTCTTTTCCGCGAGGGTCACGGCGCCCCCCTGCATCCGCCACTTCCAGTACCGCGCGGCCATCTCGACCACGCGGACGTCGTGCGCGCTGTGCGCGGCGAGCCCGGTCAGGAACCGCTTGTGCGAGCCGCCGAACCAGGGCTCCAGGGCGAGGACGTTCATGAGTGAGGGGCGATGGGCGGGGGTCCCCTGCCGGGTCACTCGTCGGCCGTCACGCGCTGAGCTCGGCGTCCAGGGCGGCGGCCTCCTCGTCGGTCATCGGGCGGACGATGGCGATCTCGCGGACTTGGAGCGCCTGCCGGAGCCGCGAGTCCTTGACCTCGGGCGCCGTGACGGGCCGTTCCTCCCCCGCGGTCATGTGGATGGTCCGCGAGTCGAGGCGGAGGTCGAGCGTGTCGTCGGACACGTTCTTGATGATCATCCCTCGGCGTTCGGGCATGGAGAGGCGGTTTGGACGGGAAAGGGGCGGCCAAGATATTGCGGCGCGCCCGCCTCATTCCGTGTGACCTCGCCCCTGCCTCGCCGCCGGCTCCCCGCCCACCTCGGCCGGCTCGCGCGCGGGCTCGCCGACGGGCTGGCGGGGCTCGCCTATCCCACCCTCTGCCTCGGCTGCGAGTCGCGCCTGCCCGACCCGGCCGACGCCCTGTGCGCGACCTGTCTCCGCGGCCTCCCCCGCGCCGACGCCGAGGCGGCCACCCGGCTCCTCGCCGGCGACCCGGCCGTCGACTCCGCCGTCGCGCTGTGGGCCTACGACCCCGGGGGGATCGTCCGCCGCGTCCAGCACGCGCTGAAGTACGGCGGCCGGCCGGCCCTCGGCGTCCCGCTCGGACGCGCGCTCGGGCTCGCCGTTGCCACGACCGGCGTGAGGATCGACGCCGTGGCCCCGGTCCCGCTCTCCCGGCTCCGGGCGCTCGACCGTGGCTACAACCAGGGGGCCACGCTCGCAGAGGGCGTGGCCGACTCGCTCGGCGTGCCGGCCCTCGACCTCCTCGTCCGCACCCGCCCGACGCGGTCGCAGGCGGCGCTCTCGGCCGTCGACCGCCGCCGGAACGTCGACGGCGCTTTCGCGCTCGCCCCCGGGGCCCGCGTCGCCGGCCGCCGCGTGCTCGTCGTCGACGACGTCCTCACGACCGGCGCCACGCTGGCCGCGTCCGCCCGGCCGCTCGCCGAGGCCGGTGCCCGTGTCCACGTCGCGGCGCTCGCCCTGGCCGGGGGCTGAGCGCCGCCGGCCCAGTCACCCCAGTTCCACCCGCCTCGGGCAGAGCGCGGCCTCGCCCGGGTCGTTCGTCGCGAGGACGACCACGCGTGAGGGGTCGGCGACGAGGGACGAGGTCAGGTCGCGCCCGGCGGCGTCGAGCGTCGCCCCGGGCTCGTCCAGCAGGAGCACCGGCGGGTCGTGGACGAGCGCCGTGGCGAGGCGGAGCCGCTGGCGCATCCCGGTCGAGAACGCCGCGACGGGGTCGTCCGTCCGGTCGCCGAGGCCGACGCGGTCGAGCGTGGCAGCCACCCGAGCCGCCGCGTCGGGGAGCGCGCGGGCGCGGGCGAGGAAGGCCAGCGTCTCGCGGGCCGTGAGGGCGTCGTAGAGATCGAGCGCCGGGGCCACGTAGCCCACGCGGAGCGGCACGTCACGGGCTGGGACGGCCGCGCCGTCGACCTCGAGGCGGGCCTCGCCCCCCGTCGGCGCGAGGAGGCCGGCGAACAGGAGGAGGAGCGTCGACTTGCCGGACCCGTTGGCGCCGAGGACCGCGAGCGGAGCGCCGGGCTCGACCGCCACGCTCAGCCCGTCGAAGAGCCGCCGACGGCCGAAGCGCATCGAGAGCTGGTCGGCGACGAGACGGGCGGGCACGGGGCGAGTGGAGGGAGCCCCGAAGCTACCGCCGGGCAGAACAGACCGGGCCAGCGGGCCGTATCGGCACCCATGCGCCCCGCTCACCCACTCCCCGTCGCGGCGGCTCTGGCGCTCGCCGTAACCGCGTGCGAGCCCGCTCCGCCCGCACCCGCCCCGGCCCCCGTGGCGGACTCGGCGAGCGCGGAATCGCGCGCGGCCAGGACGTTCCCCCCGGACACCGTCGACGTTCAGGGCGTGGACCTCGCGCGGGCACAGATCGCCCCGGTCGGCGACGGCGACGTGAGCGGGACGGTCACGTTCACGCGGGTGGCGGGCGGCGTGCGCGTGACCGCGGCGCTGGAGGGCCTCAGCGCGAGCGGCTTCCACGGCTTCCAGGTCCTGCGCGGCCGCGCCTGCGACGCCGACCCGTCGGTCCACCTCGGCGCCGAGGCGGGCACGCCCCACGGCGGGCCGTACGCGCCGCCCGGCCTCCGCCACGCCGGCGACCTCGGCAACGTCCGCGGCGACGACGGTGACGGGCGCTACGACCGGATCGACCCCGCGCTCTCGCTCGACGGCACGCAGTCCCTCGTCGGGCGGGCCGTCGTCCTCCGCGCAGATCGCGACGACGCGGCCTCACCCGACGGCGCCGCGGGCGCCGTCGGGTGAGGC
>JAAXJP010000692.1 GCA_012269805.1 Rubrivirga sp. | reverse complement strand
CGGTCGGCGGCGCCGACCCCGCGAAGAGACCGGCCCCGCAGACGTCCCCCCCGCATGCGCAGCGCCCTCGCCCTCGGCGTAGCCCTCCTCGCCGGCGTGTCCGGCGCGCTCGGCCTCGGCGTCACCGCGGACCGGGCGGAGGCGGCCGAGGCCCGCGCCGACAGCCTCGCCGCCGTGGCCGACTCGCTCACGGCCGACTCGCTCGCCACGGCCCGCCGCGCGTCGCAGGTCGACTCGCTGCTGGCGCCGTACGCGGGCTTCGAGGCGCCCCGGGGCGTGTCCGCCGCCGAGGCGGAGGCCTGGGCCGACGCCCGCCTCGCCGAGATGTCGCTGGAGGAGAAGGTGGCCCAGCTGTTCATCGTCGAGCTCGGCGCCGTCCGCGACCCCGACGGGCTGGCGCGGATGGGGGTCGGCGGGTTCCACGTGTTCCGGCGGACGCCGCCGCGCGAGGTCCTCGCCGTCACGAACCGCCTCCAGCGCCGCGCCGACGTCCCGCTCTTTTTCTCGGCCGACTACGAGTGGGGCGTCGGGACGGCGCGGTCCAACTTTACGGAGCTCCCGGCGGCCATGGCCTACGGCGCGGCCGACCGCGAGGACCTCGCCGAGGTGGGCGGGGCCGTGACGGCGCTCGAGGCACGCGCTCAGGGCGTCAACGTGCTCTTCGCGCCGGTCGCCGACGTCAACAACAACCCGCTCAACCCGATCATCAACACGCGGTCGTTCGGGGAGGACCCGGAGCGCGTGGGCGAGCTCGCGGCGGCCTACGTCCGCGGGGCGCAGGCGAACGGCGTCCTCGCCACGCTCAAGCACTTCCCGGGCCACGGCAACACCGACACCGACACGCACGTCGACTTCGCCGCCGTCCCGGGCGACTGGCGGAGCCTCTGGCAGACGGAACTCGCCCCGTACCGCGTCGCGCTCGAGGCCGAGCCCGGGTTCGTCATGTCGACCCACCTCTGGGCGCGCGCGCTCGACGACGCGGCCACGCCGGCCACGTTCAGCCGCGTCGCGCTCTCGGACGTTCTCCGCGACAGCCTCGGCTACGACGGGCTCGTCACGACCGACGCTATGAACATGGCGGCCGTCCGCGACCGATACGGCCCGCGCGACCGGGCCGTGTTGCCGCTCAAGGCCGGCGCCGACGTCGTGCTCAACGAGACGTCGCCGCGGCGGGCGATCCGCTACGTGGTCGAGGCCGTCGAGAGCGGCGACCTCCCGCTCGCGCGCGTGGACGAGAGCGCCCGGCGGGTGCTCCGGGCGAAGGCTCGCCTCGGCCTCCACACGGCCCCGGCGCCCGACCGCGCCCGCCTCGACCGGATGCTCACCGAGGTGCGGGGGGCCGCCTTCGCCGACGCCCTCACGCGGGCCGCCGTGACGCGCGTCCGCCCCGGCCCGCTCCCGATCCGGCCCGGCCAGCGCGTGGCGCTCGTCCAGATGGGCAACTTCGACGCCTCGCGCCCGATGGCGCGGCTGGAGCGCGACCTCGACCCCGACCGCCACGTCCGCGTGTCGTCGCGGGGTGGCGGGCAGCGCACCGCCGTCTCGGCCGCCCGCACGGCCGACGTCGCCGTGATCGCGATGCACCTCCGTGTGGGGATGCGGCTCCCGCCGCGGCTCACGGACGCCCAGCAGCGCGTCGTCGAGGCGATCCGCCAGACCGGCACGCCGGTCGTCGTCGCCGTCCTCGGCAGCCCGTACGCCGCCGCCCTCGCGCCGCCCGAGGCGGGCGTGGTCGTGGCCTACGACGAGACGACGCGGACGGCCTCCGCCGTCGCCGACGTCCTCCGCGGCCGGGTCGAACCGACGGGCCGCCTGCCCGTCGACGTCCCGGGCCTCTAAGCGTCGGCGCCGACCGCCTCGGCGAGCGTGCCGAGGCCGTCGCGGTCGAGGAGCCGGACGAGCCCGCGGTGGACCCGCCCGACGAGGCCGGGCCCTTCGTAGACGAGCCCGGTGTAGACCTGGACGAGCGTCGCGCCGGCCCGGATGCGCCGGTAGGCCGCCTCCGCCGAGTCGACCCCGCCGACGCCGACGAGTGGCACGGTGCCGCCGGTCGTCCGGTAGAGGTGGCGGACGAGCGCCGTCGCGCGGTCGGCGAGCGGGCGCCCGCTGAGGCCGCCGCGCCCGATGGCGTCGAGCCGCTCCGCCTCGGTGGCGAGGCCGGCCCGGTCGGAGGCCGTGTTCGTCGCGATAAAGCCCGCGATGCCGTGGTCGAGGCTGATCCGGACGAGCTCGTCGACGGCGCCCGTGTCCACGCCACCGACGGCGGGGGGCGAGAGCTTGACGAGCGTCGGCGGCGCCTCCTGCGCGGCCCGGACCTCGGCCATCACGGCGGAGAGGAGCGCGTCGAGCGCGTCCGGCGTTTCGAACGTCTTGCCCTCGGCCGTGTTGGGGCACGACACGTTGAGCGCGAGGTAGTCGGCGTGCGGAAGGAGCGCCCGGACCGACAGGCGGAAGTCGTCGACGCCCGCCTCGCCGAGGATGTCGGGGCTGTGCGTCTTGGCGACGTTGACGCCGAGGACGAAGTCGCGGGGGCGCTGGGTCTGGGCGAGGCGCCGAGCGACGGCCTCCGCGCCGTCGTTGTTCAGCCCCATCCGGTTGACGAGCGCGCGGTCGGCGGGCAGGCGGAACGCGCGCGGCTTCGGGTTGCCGGTGGAGGGCTGCGCGCTCACCGAGCCGACCTCGGCGAATCCGAGGCCGAGGTCCGCCCAGAAGGGGACGAGCGCGGCGTTCTTGTCGAACCCGGCCGCCAGCCCGACCGGCGATGCGAACCGGAGGCCCCACGCCGTCTGCGCGAGGCGGGCGTCGGCGCGGGGGAAGAGGGCGCGCGTGACCCCTCCGGCCGCCTGCCCGAGGCGGGCGGCCCGGACGCCCCACCCGGGCGCGGCCGCGGCGTCGAGACGTAACAGCAGCGGGCGGAGCAGGCGGTACATGCCGGAAGGGTACCGCCGCGGGGTGACGGGCGCGCGCCCGCCACCCCTCGACCCCCACTCTTCACCCGTTACCAGCCCGGCGAGATGTTCACCCCGAAGACGCCGCGGCCCGGCGTCACGTCGCCCTCGACCTCCCAGCGCGAGAACGGGAGGGCGTAGTACGGTTCGAGGATGATGGCGCCGAGCAGGTTGACGCGCGCCGAGACGCCGGCCGAGAAGATCGGCTTCTGGTCGCCCAGGTTCGAGCCGTAGCAGACGACCTCGACGTCGCAGATGAGCCCCTCGGCCCCGACCGGCGCGCCCGAGATCCCGAAGTACGGGGCCTCGCCCCACGCGATGCCCGCGTCGGCGAAGAAGACGAGCTCCGTCGGGAGGTACGGGAAGCTGATCAGCCCGAGCTGGGGGACGCCGAGGAGCGGGAGCCGGGCCTCGACGGAGGCCATGGCGAGGCGGCTGCCGTAGATCCGGTCGACGAAGGCGCCGAACGTCTCGTTCGTGTCGAACGACCGTGGGTTGTAGCCGCGGACGAGCTGGGGGTTGCCGAGCAAGATCGGCGTGAGGCGGCCGGACTCGGCGTCCTCGCCGTAGCGGCCGAAGTGGAGCACGCGGGCGGCCAGCGTGACCGGCGCGCGGCGCGGGAGGATCGGCGGGCGCGTGAAGAGGTACGTCCGCGCGTCGGCCGTGACCGAGCCGAAGATGAGCGAGCCGGCCGTGAGGTCGGCCCCGAGGCGGTAGCGCGTGCCGCGGATGGGCGAGGTGAACCCGAAGAGCGACGTGTCCCCGACGTAGGCCACGCCGGCCTGCCCGAGGTGGAGCGGGTCGATCGAGAACGAGTCGAGCTCGCGCCGCTCGATCCCGCAGCACCCGGCGCCGGTCTGGACGTACGCGTCGTACTCGACGTCGTAGCCGAGGCGGCGGTACCCGAGCTCGGCCTCGAACCGCTGACTCTGGTTGAGCGGGTACGAGGCGAGGCCCGAGGCCTGCGTCACGTACGTCCGGTAGTAGTACCGCGTGAACCCGATGGGGTTGACCTCGTCGGGCTCCTCGAGCGGCGGCCGGTCGTAGAACACCTGGAGGTACGGGATGTGGCCCGCGATCGCCCCGTAGGTCAGCCGCCCGCCGCGGTTGAGGTAGAGCGCCTGCCCGCCGATGTCCTTGAACGTGCCCTGCGCGGCGACCGCAAGCCCGAGGACGTTGTCGCTCAGTTGGTCGGAGAACAGGAACGAGATGCCGCCCGAGATGCCGAAGCCCGAGTTGTAGTACGGGTCCGTGCCGACGCCCACCTGGGGCTGGCTGATGTAGTCGAGCGAGAGCTTCGGGCTGTAGTCGCGCGTCGGGAACGTCGTCGCCTCGGGGAGGCCGCCGGTCGCGTCGGCGAGGTAGGTCTGGACGACGGACCGGGCGTAGGCGTCCTCCGGCGGGAGGATGTCGGCGGAGGCGCTCGCGATCGTCTCGCGGACCGGCGTCCCGGCGGCGTCGGCCGCCTCGGTGCGGTAGACCGAGTACCGCTGGCCCTCGAAGACCGAGTACGCCAGGTTCCCGGTCTGCTCGGCGACCGAGAGGGCCGGCGAGAGGTCGGCGATGCCGGAGACGCCCGTGGCGAGGTTCGTCACCTGGTAGGCCTCGCCCGAGGCCACGTCGAGGCGGTAGACGTCGTTGAACCCGCCGCGGTCGGAGATGAAGTAGAGGCTCTCGCCGTCCGGCGCCCAGGCCGGGTTGATGTGCTTGACGTCCGCGAACACGTCGAGCGTCTCGATCGTCTGGCTCTCGAGGTCGTACAGCGCGAGCTGCATCGGCGAGAAGGTGAGGCGGACGAAGTCGGTCCCGGCCCCGCGGTCGGTCGCGAACGCGATGCGCGAGCCGTCGGGGCTCCAGGCCGGCTGGAGGTCCGAGAACCGGTCGTTCGTCAGCTGGGTGACCGCGCCCGACGCGAGCTCGACCACGTAGAGGTCGGTGATCCCGCCCTTGACGCCGGCAAACGCGATGCGCGTCCCGTCGGGGCTCCACGATGGGTCCTTGATCGCGCCGATCCCCTCGACCGCGAGGCGGCGGACGACGTCGCGGCGGTCGACGTCGAGGAGGGCGATCTCGTTGTCGCCGCCGGCGAACACGACGTAGGCGAACTGGGTGCCGTCGGGGCTCCAGGTGCCCGCGCTCTCGATAAAGCGGAGCGCGTCGAGGTGCGGGTCGGTCGTGGCGCTCTCGAGCTTGGTCAGGACCTCGCCCGTCTCGGCGTCGGCCAGGAACAGGTCGATGCCGAACAGGTCGAGCTCCGAGAGGTAGGCCACGTAGCGCCCGTCCGGCGACAGCTGCGGGGCGATGTTGATGGTCCCGGTCTCGCGTTCTCGTGCGAGGAGGCGCTGGGCGGTCAGGCGCGGGAGCGAGTCGGGGTAGGCGAGAAAGCGCGGCCGGCCGGGCTGGTCGCCCTCGGCGATCGCCTCGGCCCGCTCGCGGCGGTCTTCGGCGATGGCCTCGAGCTCCTCCTCCGTCCGGTCGGGGCCGGGCACGGAGCGGCCCGCGGCGGGGGGCGCGAGCTGGTCCTCGAGCGCGAGGCGCCAACGGGCCGAGAAGTCCTCGGGCGAGAGGCCCGTCACGGCCACGACGGCCGAGTCGATCGGCATCTCGAGCGCCGTGCGGAAAAACTGGACGCCGGCCTGGTCGCCGTAGGTGCCGGCGAGGTAGGCCCAGAACGGCTGGCCGTACTGGTACTCGTTGTAGGCCCCCGACCGCTGGAGGTCGTCGAGGGTCGGGAAGTCGTCGCGGAGGATGGCGTCGCGCATCCACATGGCCGTGAGCGCGTCCTCGCGGCCGACCGAGTAGTACTCGGCCATCCCCTCGATGACGAACAGGGGCATCCGGACGAATTGGGCGAACCGGCCGCTCCGCTGCGAGATGTCGTACTGGAACTGGTGGACGAGCTCGTGGCCGAGGACGTGGTCGGTCTCGGCGTACGTCCCGGCCATCGGGAGCACGACGCGCTGGCGGGCCCCCTCCGTGACGCCCTGCGTGCCCTCGCCGATGTTGGCGATGTTCGTCTGCCGGAAGTCGGCGTCGTCGGCGTAGAGCACGATCGACTTCCGCTCGTCGAACTCGTGGCCGAGGATGGTGCTCAGCCGGTCGTACCACCGCTCGGCCATCCGGGCCACGTCGCGGGAGGCCTGCTCCATCCCCTCGTAGTAGTAGAGGTCGAAGTGCTCGGTCTCGAGGATGCGGAAGTCGAAGTCGTCGTAGCGGACCTTGTTGCGGCCGAAGTACTGGGCCTGGGCCTCGGGCACGAGCGCGAACAGGAACGCGGCGACCAGCAGGGCCGGGAGGAAGCGGGAGCGCATGGCAGAGCGGGGCGGGAGGAAGGGGCCGGGCCAGGGC
>JAAXJP010000323.1 GCA_012269805.1 Rubrivirga sp. | reverse complement strand
ACCACAAGCGGCCCGGGGCGCCCCCGGTGCGAACCCGAAGCCTCTACGCTCCCCCGCAGAACGACGCCGCGACGATTCGGCCCTCGAGATCGCCGTCTCCGTCCCGGATCTCCTCGATGCACACACCCGCGACCTCCACGTACGTCGGCTCGGGGGTGGGCAACAGGGCCGGGGCCAGCAGCGGGGCGGCCAGGACGCAGAGCCCATCGAGGGCGACGAAGGCAGCGAGGAGACGGCGGCGCATGAGCAGGACCGGGAGTCGGTCGAGAGCCCTTGAAAACGGGGTGCCAGCCTCACCGAGGGCCGTTCACCGCGTCGGCCGGGTCACCCTGGCGTTCCACCGAGGCGGGAAGACCGGCGACCGTCTCAGTCCGCCTCGGACGCGTCCGAGGCGTCGTAGAACTGGCGGATGCTGCGGGCGACGGCGGGGCCGGTGACCGCGGCGATCTCGTTTTCGCTCGCGGCCTTGACCGCCTTCGCGCTGCCGAGCTGGGTGAGGAGCTTCTTGGCCGTCTTGGCCCCGACACCCGGAATGTCGAGGAGCTCGCTCCGGAGGTCCTTGATCCGCCGCTGCTTGCGCTGGGCCGTCACGGCGAACCGGTGCGCTTCGTCGCGGCACCGCTGGATGAGGCGGAGCGACGACGACGTCCGCGGGATCATGGTCGAGCGGCTCTCGCCGGGGAAGAACACCTCCTCGAGCCGCTTCGCCAGCCCGACGACCGCGAACTTGCCGTACACGTCGACGCGCCGCAGCGACTCGACGGCCGACGACAACTGGCCCTTTCCGCCGTCGATGATGACGAGGTCCGGCCACGGCCCGTTTTCTTCGAGGAGCCGCGCGTACCGGCGCTCGATCACCTCACGCATCGACTGGAAGTCGTCGGGCTTGCCCTGCTCGACCGTCCGGATCTTGTAGGTTCGGTAGTCGCTCTTGCGCGGCCGGCCGTCCTGGAAAACGACGCAGCTGGCCACGGTCCCGGTCCCGCCGAGGTGGGAGATGTCGAAGCACTCGATCCGCCGCGGCGGCGTCTTCAGGCGGAGGTCGCGCTGGAGGCTGAGGACCGACTTCGGGATCCGGTCCTCCTCGCGCTTTTCCTGCTGGAGCTTCCACTCGCTGAGGAGCAGGCGGGCGTTCGCCTCGACCATGTTCATCAGGTCCACCTTCTCGCCGCGCTGGGGCGTGCGGACCTCCACCTTCCGGCCCTTTTTCTCGCGGAGCAGCTCCTCGACGGCCGACGGCTCGGCCAGCTCGCTCGCGAGGTAGACCTCGTTGGGCGTGAACATCGCGTCGGCGTAGTACGCCTCGACGGTCCGCTGGAGGAGCTCGCCGTCCTCGACGCCCTCGATGCCGCGGAGGATCTTGTGCGTCCGCCCGATGATCTTGCCCTCGCGGACCTTGAAGAGGACGCCGACGCCCGCGTCGGCCTCGCGGTCGACCGCCAGCGCGAACAGGTCGCGGTCGACCTCGGGGTCGGTCACGACCTTCTGCTTCTGGGCGTACGTCTCGATCGCGCGGAGCCGGTCGCGGTACTCGGCGGCCTCCTCGAACTTCTTCTCGGCCGCGAGCCGCTGCATCTCGTCCTTCAGAAGGTCGGTGAGCTCGCGCGTCTTGCCGTTGAGCAGCGTCTTGATCTGCTCGATCGTGCTGTCGTAGTGGGCCTCGGTCTCGTAGCCGACGCACGGCGCGGCGCACTTCTGGATATGGTAGTCGAGGCACGGCTGGTACTTGCCCGCCTCGATGGCCGCCTCGTTCAGGTGGAGCGAGCACGACCGGAGCTTGAAGAGGTCCTTGATCGTCTTGAGCATCAGCTTCATGGCCTTCGCGTCCGTGTACGGGCCGAAGTAGAGCGAGCCGTCTTTCCGCACCTTCCGCGTCGGGAAGACGCGAGGGAAGCGCTCGTTCTTGATGCAGATGAAGGGGTAGCTCTTGTCGTCTTTGAGGAGGACGTTGTAGCGCGGCTTGAGCCGCTTGATGAGGTTGTCCTCGAGGAGGAGCGACTCCGCCTCGGTGTCGGTCACGATCACCTCGACGTCGGCGATCTTCTTGACGAGGGCCTCGGTCTTGGCCTCGCGTGGGCGGCCCTCCTGGAAGTAGCTCCGGACGCGGCTCCGGAGGTTCTTGGCCTTCCCGACGTAGATGACGGTCCCGTCGGCGTCCTTGTGCTGGTAGACGCCGGGCTGGGTGGGGAGGTGCTTGAGCTTGTCGGCGAGGGCGTCGGTCATGTCGTCGAGGCGGGGGCGGTCGTACGCCAGCCGGGCAACGTCGTGCCCGGCGGTGACGACCCTCCGTCATGGCGCGGCCGCTACGCCGGCACGTCCTGGCTAAGGCAGTGGCACGCGCCGAGGCCCCAGACGAGGGCCCGCGCCGGGATCCGCGCGACCGGCCGCCCGACGGCGCGCTCCAGCACGGCCGCCGCGGCGTCGTCCTCCGGCACGTCGAAGGCCGGCATGAGGACGGCCGCGTTCCCGATCAGGAAGTTGGCGTAGCTCGCCGGCAGCCGCTCCTCGCCCTCATAGAGCGCCGGCGGCATCGGGAGCTCGACGACCTCCAGCCCGCGCCCGTCGCGCCCGCGCCACTGGCGGAGCGTCTCCGCCGCATCGGCCAGCGGCTCGTGGTTGGCGTCGCTCGGGTCGGGCTCCTGCGCCACGACGACCGTCCGCTCCGACACGAACCGGGCGAAGTCGTCGACATGCCCGTCCGTGTCGTCGCCCGCGATCCCGTCGCCGAGCCAGATCGTCTCTTCGATCCCGAGGCCATCCAGAAGAAGCTGCTCGATCTCGTCGCGGCTCCGCTCGGGGTTGCGGTTCGGGTTGAGGAGACAGCTCTCGGTCGTGAGTGCGAGGCCGGCGCCGTTGACCTCGACCGATCCGCCCTCGAGCACGACGTCGTACGCGACGCGCGCCAGCCCGTGGACGTCCGCCATCAGGTCCGGTACCGTGTTGTTCTGCTCCGTCCGGTCATACTTCCCCCCCCACGCGTTGAACACCCAGTCGGTTGCGAGCCGGTCGCCGGCCGCGCTGCAGACCACGAGCGCGCCGAAGTCGCGGACCCACTCGTCGTCGGTCGGCCAGACGTGGAGGCGCACGGCCGGGCCCGCCTCGGGCGACTCGCGGGCCGACTCGATCCCGGCCTGCGCCAGCCGCCGGCGGACGCTCTCGGCGTGGGCGTCGCTCTGCACGATCACGCGCACGGTCTCGCCCCTGCGGAGGGCGTCGACCATGGCGACGTACGACGGCGCGACGCGCTCGTCGAGCACGTAGCCCGGCCAGGTGTCGTGGCAGTGCGGCCAGACGAGCCACGTGCAGTCGTGGGGCTCCCACTCGGCGCGGCGGCGGAAGCCGCGGGCGGCCGGCGAACCCGGCGTCGGGGTGCGCGCGCTCATCAGCTCCCGTAGCGCTGGCCGATGGCGTCGTACGCGTCCACGCGGCGGTCCCGGAGGAACGGCCACCCGTGGCGTTGCTCGTCGATGGCGCCGAGGTCGGCCTCGACCACGAGCACGCCCTCGTCCTGCTCGCCGAGCTGGCCGAGGATCTGGCCGTCCGGCCCGACGATGAACGACGAGCCCCAGAACTGGATGCCGCGCCCCTCGCGCTCGGCGTCCGGGTCGTCGAGCGTGACCGGCTCGAAGCCCGTCCGGTTGACGGCGACCACGTAGACGCCGTTCGCGACGGCGTGCGAGCGCTGGATCGTGATCCACGCCTCGCGTTGCGCGTCACCGTGCGAGTCCTTCTCGCTCGGGTGCCACCCGATGGCGGTGGGATAGAAGAGAACGTCGGCGCCCTGGAGCGCCGTGGCCCGGGCCGCCTCGGGGTACCACTGGTCCCAGCACACGAGCACGCCGAGGTCCCCGCGCGTCGTCCGCCACGACTTGAAGCCGAGGTCGCCGGGCGCGAAGTAGTACTTCTCGTAGTAGAGCGGGTCGTCCGGGATGTGCATCTTCCGGTACTTGCCCGCATACCCGTGCGGCCCGTCGATGACGGCCGCCGTGTTGTGGTACAGCCCGCGCGCCCGCTTCTCGAACAGCGACGCCACGATCACGACCTCGAGTTCGTTCGCGAGCGGCTCGAGCGCCTCCGTCGTCGGGCCCGGGATGGGCTCGGCCCACCCGAACGGCTCGGTGCTCTCGGTCTTGCAGAAGTACGGCGAGAGGAACAGCTCGGGCAGGCAGACCACCTGCGCGCCCTCGGCGGCGCACTCGCGGATCAGCTCCTTCGCGCGGGCGAGGTTGGCGTCGCGGTCGGTCGACATCGCCATCTGGACGAGGCCGAGGGAAACGGTGTCGGACATGGGGCGGGAGAGGGCAGAGGCGGTGAGGCGGTCCTGCGTCACGCGTCGCTCGACGGGTCGAGGTACGTCGTCTGGGGGAAGAAGGCGCGGTAATCGGCGAGGATCGCCTGCGCCTCCTTGGGGCGGACGACGCCGGCGCGGGACTTCTCGCGGAGGAGGGTCTGGACGCGCGCCTGAAGGTCGGAGGGGAAGTACTGGACGCGGGCGAGCATCTCCTCGACGGTCGTCCCGCGGATCGTCTCCTCGACGTAGTAGCCCGAGGGCTCGTCCTCGTCGAGGTAGACGTGGGCTTCGCTGACGCCGCCGAACAGGTTGTGCGCGTCGCCGAGTATGTCCTGGTAGGCCCCGACGAGGAAGACCCCGAGGCGGTAGGGCTCGGACGGCGGCCCGGTCGGGAGGTCGTGGACCTCGAGCGCGCGCCGCTCACCGTCGGGCGACACGAACTTGGCGATCTCGCCGTCCGAGTCGCACGTGATGTCGACGAGCCTGGCGCGGCGCGTCGGCTCGCGGTCGAGCCCGGCGATGGGCATGATGGGGAAGCGCTGGCCGAGCGCCCAGTGGTCCATGAGCGACTGGAAGACCGAGAAGTCGCACAGGAGCTGGTCCGCGAGCGCGTCGCCGAGGGCGTCGAGCTCGGGCGGCGCCCACTCGGGCCCGGCCGCCTCGACGCGCTCGTGGATGATCCGGCAGACGGCCCAGTAGAGCCGCTCGGCGAGGGCGGCGGCGTCGAGGTCGAGGTAGCCGTACTGGAAGAGTGCGTGGGCCTTCTCGCGCGACTCGTTTGCGTCGTGGAGCACCTCGAGCAGCTCGCCCAGCCCGCGCGCCGTCCCGGCCGTCTCCCGGATGGCGTCGAGCTCGCCCGCGACCGGGTGCGCGCCGGCCGGGAGCTCGAAGTCGTCGGGCACGTCGGGCTTCCGAGTCGCGCCGAGCACGTCGACGACGAGGACCGAGTGGTGCGCCGTGACGGCCCGGCCGTTCTCGGTGATGAGCCGCGGCTCGGGCACGCCCTCGGCGTCGCAGACCTCCTTGGCCGCGTAGACGACGGCGTTGGCATACTCCTGGACCGAGTAGTCCACGCCGCCGGCCCCGGCGCCGAGTGGAAGCGCGTCGTAGTTGACGCCGAGCCCGCCGCCGACGTCGAGGTACTCGGGGCTCAGCCCGCGCCGGACGAGGCCGGCGTAGACGCGGGCGATCTCGCGGACCGCGTGCTTGAGCGCCGCGACGTCGCCGATCTGGCTGCCGAGGTGGAAGTGGAGGAGTCGCAGCGCCTCGGGGCGGCTCTCCTCGATGAGGCGGTTCGCGATCGCCACCAGTTCGGGGAGGCTCACACCGAACTTCGACAGGCTCCCGCCCGACTTGGTCCACGGCCCCGGCGCGACGGCCGCCAGCTTGACCCGGACCCCGAACGCCGGCGGCTGGCCCGCGGCGTCGGAGAGCTTCAGGATCTGCTCGAACTCAGAGGCCTTCTCGACGATCGGCAGCACCTTCCGGCCGAGCCGCTGGAAGGTGAGGATGAGCTTGAGCATCGCCTCGTCCTTGTAGCCGTTGACGAGGCACAGCATGTCGTCCGACTCGAGCCGCGGGAGCGTGGCGACGAGCTCGGCCTTCGAGCCGCACTCGATGCCGCACCCGAACGGCCGACCCGCCTCGACGATCTCGTCGACCACCTCGCGGAGCTGGTTGACCTTGACCGGGTACACCGACGTGTAGCCGCCGCCGTACTCGGCGTCCGCGGCGGCCTGCCGGAACGCGGCGTTGAGCGCCTGTACGCGCGCCGCGAGAACGTCTTGGAACCGGATGACGGCCGGCAGGCTCAGCCCGCCTGCCACGACCTCGTCCACGACGGCCGCGAGGTCGATGTGGGCGTCGCGCTCGGCGTCCGGCCGTACGCTGACGTGGCCGGCGTCGTTGACGCCGAAAAAGCCCTCGCCCCACGCCGGCATGTGGTAGAGCGTCTCGGCGTCGGCGGGCGCCCAGGCGGCGGGCGCGGCGCGGTCCGCGGGGTCGGAAACGGGGGCGG
>JAAXJP010000250.1 GCA_012269805.1 Rubrivirga sp. | reverse complement strand
CGAGAGGCGCGGGGGCGCCGGCCCCCGCCGTCCAGGGGCCGTGGGGGGCAGCACGCGCGGGCGGAAAGCTAACGAGGCGCCCATCCCGGACCCGGGTCGGCGGGCTTGATTTTTCGGGAAGGTTCAGGGGCGCCCGCCTCGGTGCCGGTCCGGGGCGGAGCGCCGCAGTCGGGGGTTAGCGGCCGCGGTCGGCGTGCGATGTGTAGACTATGGTGTTGCTGCGTTTCGTCTATGCCACCGACCCTTCCCGAATCCTCCGCCCGACAGCAGGCTCTGTGGGCGTCGGGCCTGCTCGACACCCCCCCCGAGCCGTCCTTCGACCGGCTGACGGACCTCGTGCGGATGGTCTTGGACGTCCCGGTCTCACTGGTCTCGCTCATCGACCGCGACCGGCAGTTTTTCAAGAGCCAGCACGGCCTGCCCGAGCCGTGGTGCTCGCTCCGCCAGACCCCGCTCTCCCACTCGTTCTGCCAGCACGTTGTGGACCGGGCGGAGCCGCTCGTCGTCTCCGACGCGCGCGAGCACCCGTTGGTCAAGAGCAACCTGGCCATCGAGGACCTCTCCGTGGTGGCCTACCTCGGCGTGCCGCTCGCCACGCCCGACGAGGTCGTCATCGGGTCGCTGTGCGCCATCGCCCCGGAGCCGCGGCGCTGGACGGACCGGGACCTCGCGACCCTGGAGGCGCTGGCGGAGTCGGTGATGACGGAGATCGCCGTCCGGTATCACCTCGAGGAGCGGAACGCGGCCGCCGCGGAACTCGAGGAGGCCAGCGCGTCGCTGCGGCAGCTGAATCAGGACCTCGAGTCCCGCGTGGCCGAGCGGACCGAGGAGGTCCGGGGGCTGGCGAACGCCCTCACCATGGCCGAGCAGGAGGAGCGGCGGCGGATCGGCCATGTCCTCCACGACGACCTCCAGCAAGTCCTCCACGGGGTTCAGATGTTGCTCGCCGCCGGCGACCCCGACCGCGCCTCCGAGCTTGTCGACCAGGCCTCGCGGCTGACCCGGACCCTCGCCCACGAACTGACCCCGCCGATCCTCCGCGAGGGGACCCTCGGCGAGCTCGTTCGCTGGCTGGCCGACCGGCAGCAGGAGGTCTACGGCCTCGAGGTCGAAGTGGATGTCGAGGACGGGATCCCCCGGGTCGACGAGGCCGTCCGCGTCCTGCTGTACGGCGTCCTCCGGGAGTTCCTGTTCAACGTGGTCAAGCACGCGGGGGCCCGCCAGGTCTTGCTGACCGCCGAGGCCGCGGGGGAGGCCGGCGTCCGGGTCGTCGTGGCCGACGACGGCGTCGGGTTCGATCCGACGTCGCAGGGGCGCCCGTCCGGGATCGGGCTGGCTGGGGCCCGCGATCGGATCCGGCTCGTCGGCGGGCGCCTCGACATCATGTCGGCGCCCGGGGCGGGGACGCGAGTCGCGATCGAGGTGCCCGCCTCGTCACGGCTCAGTGGCGGAAGTGGCGCCGGCCGGTAAAGGCCATCGCCACGCCGCGGGCGTCGGCCGCGGCGATCACCTCGGCGTCTCGGACGCTCCCACCCGGCTGGACGGCCGCCGTCGCGCCCGCCTCGGCGGCCGCTTCGAGCCCGTCGGCAAACGGGAAGAACGCGTCGCTCGCGACCACGCAGCCCTCGAAGTCGAGCTCCGACTTGGCCCCCTTGGCGACGGCGATCTCGCTCGCGTCGATCCGACTCATCTGCCCGGCCCCGATCCCGAGCGTTGCGCCGTCGCGGGCGTAGACGATCGCGTTCGACTTGACGTGCTTGCAGACGCGCCACGCGAAGTCGAGGTCGGCCCACTCGCGCTCCGTCGGCCGCCGCTCCGTCGGGACCGTCCACCCGTCGCGGACGTCGGCCGCGAGGGGGGCGTCGGGGTCCTGCACGAGGAGCCCGCCCGCGACCGTCCGCACGGTCTCCGAGGTCGAGGAGGCCGACAGGTCGGCGCGGACGAGCCGGCGGTTCTTCTTCTGCATCAGGAAGTCGAGCACGCCGTCCTCGTAATCGGGCGCGATGACGATCTCCGTGAACACGGCGTCGATGGCCTCGGCGGTCGCCTGGTCCAGCGGCCGGTTCACGACGACGATCCCGCCGAACGGCGACTGGCGGTCCGTCGCGAACGCCTTGTGGTACGCGGCCTCCAGCGCCTCGGCCTGCCCGACGCCGCACGGGTTCGTGTGCTTGAGGATGGCGACCGTCGGCGGCCCGCCGGCGAACTCGCGGACGAGGTCGAGGGCGGCCGTGAGGTCGATGAGGTTGTTGAACGACAACGCCTTGCCGTGGAGCACCTCGTAGATCCCTGAGGCGTCCCCGTACAGCGCCGCACGTTGGTGCGGGTTCTCCCCGTAGCGGAGGTCGTCAGCTTTGGGGAGGTCGACGGCGAAGCGGGTCGGCATCGCCTCAGCTTCGCCCGCCTCGGCATCGAGGTCGGGGGGGACGCCGGCGAAGAAGGCGGCGATGGCGGCGTCGTAGTCGGCCGTGTGGGCGAAGCCCTTGGCGGCGAGGCGCCGGCGCGTGGTCATCGACAGCGTCCCGCCGTGGGCCTCGAGCTCGTCGGCGACCGCGTCGTAGTCGGCGGGGTCGACGACGGCGGCGACGAAGGCGAAGTTTTTGGCCGCGGCCCGGAGCATCCCCGGCCCGCCGATGTCTACGTTCTCTGCCGCCACGGCGTCCGTCGCTCCGCCCGCCGTCGCCTCGCGGAACGGGTACAGGTTGACGGCGACGAGGTCGATCGGCGCGATCCCGTGCTCCTCGAGCTGGCCGAGGTCGTCGGGGTCGGTCCGCCGCGCGAGGATCCCGCCGTGGATGGCCGGGTGGAGGCTCTTGACGCGGCCGTCGAGGATCTCGGGGAAGCCGGTCACCGACGCCACGTCGGTCACGGGAACGCCGGCCTCGCGGAGCGCGCGGGCCGTCCCGCCGGTCGAGAGGAGCTCGACGTCGAGCGCGTGGAGCCGCCTCCCGAAGTCGGCGAGGCCGGCCTTGTCGGAGACGGAGAGGAGCGCGCGGCGGACGGGGTAGCGGTCGTCGGGCGCGGGGAGGTCCTTGGCGGAGATCACGAGGCGGAGGGGCGGGGAGCGGGGAGGATGCGGACGCGGCCGTCCTCGACGAGGAGGCGGCCGTCGGCGAGGAGGGCGAGGGCCTCCGGGAGCAAGCGGTGTTCGACGGCGAGGACCCGTCGGGCCAGGGTCTCGGCCGTGTCGTCGGGCTCAACGCGGACGGCCTCCTGGAGCACGATCGGCCCGGTGTCGTACTCGTCGTCGACGAGGTGGACGGTCGCGCCGGACACCCGGCACCCGGCGTCGAGCACGCCCTGGTGGACCTTCGTCCCGTACCATCCGGCCCCACCGAACGCCGGCAGCAGCGACGGGTGGACGTTGAGCATCCGGTTCTTAAAGGCCCACACCACCGGGTCGGGGACCTTTTTGAGGTAGCCCGCGAGCGCGACGGCGTCGGCCTCCTGCCGGGCGAGGGCGTCGAGGAGCGCCTGCGCAAAGTGCGTCGTGTCGTTGAGCGGCGCGATCACCTCGGTCGGGATGCGGCGCGCCTCGGCCCGTGCGAGGGCCCCGATCCCGGGCCGGTCGCTGACGAGGAGGACGGGCTCGGCGCGGAGCCGGCCGGCGTCGATGGCGTCGAGGATCGCGCCGACGTTGGAGCCGCCGCCGGAGGCGAACAGGGCGAGGCGCATCGGGGGAGGGGTCAGTGGAGCACGGTGCCGACGCGGACGGCGCGCTCGAGGCCGGCCTGGGCGACGCAGCGGTAGACACCTGCGGCCATCCGTCCCGCCGGGACGATGGCCTCGGGCCCGGCGCCGCGCCAGACCGTCCGGCCCAGGGCGTCTGAGCAGGCGAGCTGGACCGGGCCGGCGGTGCCCTCCGCTCGCAGGGTCAGCACGCCCGCGGTCGGGTTGGGGAACGCGACGAGGCGGAGGGAGCCGTCGGTGGGCCGATTGCCGCGGGCGACGGGCCGAGGCGGGAGGAGCGCCTCGAGTAGCACGTCGAGCGTCGCCCGCCAGTTGCCCCACGAGTGGCCCTCAGGCACCTCGAGGTACGTCAGCGCCCCGCCGCGGGCCGCCAGCACGTCGCGCATGCGCCGCGCGCCCTCTTCGGTGTCGTTGACCGTCCCGGTCGTCATCGCGACTGTGAGCCCGTCGGGGGCCGCGGCCACCCGCTCGTAGATCGACGGGCCACTCCACGCCGCCGTCTCGCTGACCCAGAACGCGGGGGACTGGATCGCCAGCCGCCCGAACACGTCCGGGTGCTCGGTCCCGAGGTAGGCGGAGAACAGGCCGCCTAGCGACGTCCCGAGGATGACGCGTGCCTCGCGTTCGGCCCGGGTCGGATAGGCGGCGTCGACGGCCGGGACCAGTTCGGTCGCCACGAACGCCGCGAAGCCCGGGTTCTGGACGTACTGGTCGGACCGGCGGTTCTGACCGCCCACCCGCGGGTCGATGAACACGACCACCGGCGGCTCGATGCGGCCCTCGGCGACGAGGTTGTCAAGGACGGTCGGGAGCGCGCCCAGGCGGTCGTCGGCGTACTCGTGGCCGTCGGTGACGTAGACCGTCGGGTGGTCAGCGCCGGTCACGGCCGGCGTCCAGACGCGGTACGTGACCGGGTGTTCGTAGTGCGCGGAGGCAACCGTGCGCGGCCCCGAGAGGGTCCCCGAGGGGAGGCCCGGTCGCTGGACGGTCTCGTCGGGGAAGACCCACTCCGGCATCCGGAGCTCGGAGTTGGGCCCGAATCCGCCCCACTGCTGGTGAGGGTTGGCGGGGTCGACGAGCCAGGACCCGTCGACGACCCACTTGTAGTCGATGCGGCCGGCCGGGTCGAAGGCCTCGACGCGCGCCCAGACGCTGCCGATCCGCTCGGCCGGGCGGGGGCTCCAGCCCGTGTGGTCGCCGGCCACGGACGCGGTCCCGGCCGCGCCGCGCCACAGAAACACCGCGTCACCGCCGGCGGCGAAGGGGACGCGGCCTGCGGCCACGAGGTCGTCCCAGAGCGCGTCGAGGGCGACGTCCCGCTCGGCGTCGTCGCCGATGGCGGCCACGGCGCGGAGGCTGTCGAGCAGGGCGCCGGCCGTCTCGATCTGGGCGCGCGAGGGCGACGCCACGAGGAGGGCCAGGAGGACCGGGAGGGATCGCATCAGGCAGCGACGGGATCGAGAACGTGGAGGGAGGCGCCGGAGGCGACCAGGGCGGGGCGCATCATCGGGCGCGGCGGTGGAGCAGGATCTGGACGTCGACGGCGAGCAGGAGAACCAGCGTGACGAGGTTGGTCAGGATCACCGGGACGTCCTGGATGAGCAGCCCGTAGGCCAGCCAGAGCGCGGCCCCGCTCGTGAGCAGGGCGTACATCCCGATCGAGAGGTCGGCCGAGGACCGCGTCCGGTACGTCTTGACGACCTGGGGCACGAAGGCCGTCATCGTGCAGGCGGCCGCGACGAGGCCGAGGACCGTGACGGCGCTCATCGGGCGACGGGGTCGAGGACGTGCAGGCGGGCGTCTCCGCCTCCGCACGTCAGCCGGGCGCGGACGCCGACGGGGACCGTGCTCTTCCGCGGCACGTGGCCGTAGACGAGGCCCGACGCCACCGGCCCGTTGACGTGGGGGGCATACTGCGCCAGCACCTCGTCGACCGAGTACGTCGGTCGGTCCTCCGGCACGTCGGCGCCGGTGAACATCCCGAACACGAGCCCCGCGAGCTTCTCGAGGACGCCGCCGAGGCGGAGGCGGGCGAGCATCCCGTCGATCCGGTAGGGCGCCTCGCCGACGTCCTCGATGAACAGGATCGCGTCCCGGAGGTCGGGGAGGTACGGCGTCCCGAGGAGGGCCGTCACGAGCGCAAGGTTGCCGCCGAGCAAGACGCCTTCGGTCTCGCCCTCGGCCAGCGGCGTGAGCGCCTCGCCTCCCGGCCCGACCACGTCGTAGCCGGCGTCGCCGCCGACGACGCGCCAGAAGTCGGCCTCGGTCTCGGCGTCGAGGCCCTTCGCCCAGTCGGAGGCGAGCATGGGGCCCGAGACGCCAGGGAGGTCCGCCTCGGCGTACAGCGCGAGGTGGAGCGCGGTCACGTCGGAGTAGCCGACCACGAGCTTCGGGTGGGCCCGGGCGGCCGCGTAGTCGACCCGGTCGAGGATGCGGAGGAGCCCGTAGCCGCCGCGCATACAGACGATCGCGTCGAGGTCGTCGCGTCGGAGCGCGGCGTTGAGGGCGGCGGCGCGGGCGTCGTCGGCGCCGGCGAGGTAGGCGGCGGGGCCGCCGGCGATGTCGACGGTCTCGACGGTCAGGCCGCTCCGACGGAGTGCACGGAGGCCGGCGTCCGCGTCGGCAGGGTCCAGCGGAG
>JAAXJP010000347.1 GCA_012269805.1 Rubrivirga sp. | reverse complement strand
TGCCCGCCCCGAGGAGGTAGGCGAGCAACCGGGTCCCGGCGAGCAGCGGCGCGGGGTTAGAGACGGCCGGGGCCGCGCGCGTGGCGGCCCCGGCCCGATGACGACGGCCCGGAAGGGCTAGAGGTCAGCGCGGAGCTGGAGCGTGTAGAGCCGGCCGATCGCCGGCGACGCCACGAACTCCCGGACCTCGCTGTCGAACACGTTCACGACCTGGCCCATGAGCGTGAGCCGGTCCATGAACCGGTAGCCCGCGCTGACGTCGACGTTGACGAAGCCGCCGAGCGGGCCCTCGTTGAAGTCGCGCCCGACGCGCTGGCCCTCGACGACCGGCGAGCCGCCGTAGATCAGGTCCTCGTCCGTGGTCGCGGCCACGTTGATGCCCGAGAAGAAGTCGTACGCGTCGACCCAGCGCGTGAACACGGTCCCGAACGCGGCGCCGCGGCGGCCCGTCAGCCCGAGGCTCGCCTTGTGCGTCGGCGTGTTGAGCGGGAGGTCGTTCTCGTCGACGACGCCGTTCTGGTTGCCGTCGTTGGCGAGGTCGGTCTCGTCGAGGTCGAACCCGAAGTACGAGTAGTTGAGCTGGGCGTCCAGCCAGTCGGTGAGGAAGGCGTTGACGCCGACGTCGACGCCGTAGGTGTTGACGTTGCCGAAGTTGAGGTACGTGAGCACGAAGCCGGGGATGGCGCCGAGCTCGTCGATCGGCTGGTCGCCGCGCATGGTCACCGTCCGGCCCTGCGTCGCGATGTTGACGAGCGGGCTGAGGAAGTTCTCGCTCAGGTTGTAGTAGGCGTTGGCGTCGACGTAGACGCGCCCGCCGAGGACGTGCTTGTAGCCGGCCTCGAACGTCTGGATGGTCTCGACCTCGAGCGGGGCGATCTGGGACCCGTCGCTGAGCGTGAAGCCCACGCCGTTGCCGAGCACGAGCGCGCCGAAGAGGTTGCCGCTCAGGTTGAGGATGGTCGGGGCCGCGATGCCCTGGCCGTAGGTCGCGCGGAAGGTGCCGACGGGCGAGCTGTAGAGGAGGCCGGCCTTCGGGATAAAGTTGAACCCGTACGTCTCGTGGTTGTCGCCTCGCGCGGCGGCGATGAGCTCGAACCCGCCGCCGAGCGGGGCCTCGACCTGGGCGTACACGCCGACCTGGTCAAACTCGATGGCCCCGTCCTGGTCGAGGAGGTACGTGTTCCGGCTGTCGGCGACGTCGCGCTGGACCTGGACGCCCGCCGTCACGCCGAGGGCGCCGGCCGGGAGCAGCCCGGCGTATTCGTTGTTGTACTGGACCTCGGCGTTGATCCGGCGCGACTTGTCGACGAACACGGCCCCGCGCGGGGCGAAGACGAGCTCGCCCGCTCCGTCGCGGAGCGGCGCGCCGCCGACGAAGATCGGCTGCTGCGAGAACGACCGCTCGAGGGCCTCGGCCTCGGGCACGCCCGCGAGGCGGAGGAGCTGGTAGTTCTGCGTCCGCTGGTTGATCGCGTACGTGTCATCGGTGCTGCTCCAGGTGTGGTAGGCCTGTGCGAACCAGTTGTCGGACACGTAGCGGGCCTGGAGCAGGTGGATCTGCCAGTCCTTGATCTGGTTGCGGCCGGCGTTCGTGACCGCGAGGTTGTTGTTGTTCGACCCGCCATAGGTCAGGATCAGGTCGTGGCCCGGGGCCGGGGTGTAGTAGAGCGCGGCCTCGCCCGAGATCGAGTCGAAGTCGCGGTCGAGCGCGAGCTCGTCGTACGCCGTCGTCCCGATGTAGACGCTGTCGACGTAGGCGAACTCCTCGCCCTGCGTGTAGCCCGCGGCCACCTTGAACGCGAACCGGTCGTTGATCACCTGGGCGTGGCGGCCCCGCGCCGAGACCACGCTCTGGTTGCCGCCGCCGACCACGACCGTGGTCCCCTCGGTGTCGCGGGGGTCCTTTGTGATGATGTTGACGAGGCCGTTGTGGGCGTTCGGGCCGTAGAGCGCGGCCGTCGGCCCGAGCACGATCTCGACGCGCTCGACGTCCTCGGGGATCGTCGTCGAGAGGGCGCCGAGCGGCAGGCCCGTCGCGATCAGCGACGAGAGCCGGCCGTCGCTCATCTGGAGGTTCTTCGGGTTGAACGCGCTGTTGAACCCGCGCACGTTGAACCCCGTCCCGACCACGCCCGTCCGGACGTAGTCGACGCCCTTCACGCGCGCCGAGAGCTCGCCGAGGTTGCCCGACGGGTGCTCCTCGATGGTCCGGGCCGGGATCACGCCGATCGTCGCGGGCGCGTCGGTGATCTTCTCGCCGCGCCGCGACGCGCTCACGACCGTCAGCTCGGCCAGCCCGAGCGTGGTCTCGGCGAGGGCGAAGTCCTGGACAACGTCGGCGCCGTCGGCGACGGTGACCGTGGCCTCGGTTTGGGCGAAGCCCACGAACGTGGCGCGGAGCGTGTGCGTCCCGGCCGGCGCGTCGTCGATGACGTAGCGGCCCGTCGCGTCGGTCGTCGCGCCGAGCGTCGAGCCGACGACGGCCACGTTCACGCCGGGCAGCGTGTTGCCGGTGTCGCCGTCGGTGACGGTGCCCCGGATGGTGCCCTGGGCGGCGGCCGCGGCCGCGCCGGTCAGCACAAGGGCGAGGAGGGTGAGGAGGGTGCGTAGCCTGGTCATGGGAGGGCCTCGGGAGTGGGAGAGGGAGAGAGACCGGCCGCGCGCCATCGCGTGGCCAGGGCGGTCTTGTCGAGCTTGCCGATGGCCGTCGTGGGGAGGGCGTCGACGAGGGTGAATCCGTGGGGTCGCTTGTAGCCCGCGAGCCGGTCGGCGAGGAAGGCGCGGAGCGCGTCCGGGTCGAAGTCGCGGCCCGGCTCGGGGACGACGAAGGCGTGGCCGACCTCGCCCCACCGCGCGTCCGGGACGGCGATGAGCGCGGCCTCGGCCACGGCGGGGTGGGCGTGGAGCGCGCTCTCGACCTCGGCGGGGTACACGTTCTCGCCGCCCGAGATGAACATCTCCTTGGCGCGGCCGGCGATCCAGACGCAGCCGTCGGCGTCGCGCCGGGCGAGGTCGCCGGTCCAGAGCCAGCCGTCGCGGAGGGCCTCGGCCGTCGCCTCGGGGCGGCGGAAGTAGCCGGCCATCACGTGCGGCCCCCGGATCAGTAGCTCGCCGACCTCGTCGACGGCCGCCTCGGACCCGTCCGCCCGCGCGATCCGAACGCCGACATGGAACAGCGGGTGGCCGACCGAGCCGGGCTTGCGGCGGACATCGGCGTCGGGCAGCCAGAAGTTGTTGCCGGCCGCCTCGGTCAGCCCGTAGCCGGTCTTGAAGGGGACGCCCCGGTCCCAGAACCGCTCCATCACGGGGAGCGGGCACGGCGCGCCGCCGCTGATCACGAGCCGGAGCGCCGAAAAATCGGCGGCGGCCCAGCGGGCATGGGCCTGGAGCATCCCGAACGTGGTCGGGACGCCCATCAGGCACGTGATCCCGCCGCGCGCAACGAGGTCGAACGTCTCGTCGGCGTCGAACCCGCGGCACAGCACGACCCGGCCGCCGACGTGGACGAGCGGGAGCAGGAAGATGTTGAACCCGCCGATGTGGAAGAGCGGGAGCTGCACCGGCGCCGCGTCGTCGGCCGTGAGCCCCCAGCCGGTGACCGTGTCGACGCTCGTCCACGCCATGTTCGCGTGGGTCAAAACGGCCCCCTTCGGCAGGCCCGTCGTGCCGCCGGTGTAGAAAATGGCCCACGGGTCGTCCGGGACGAGGCCGGGGTCGGGGAGCGCGTCGGCCGGCTCGGCGTCGCGCTCGGCTATCCGGGCCGCGTCGCCGGGACGAGCGTCGCCGAGGGCGACGACGGGCGCGTCGCCGAGGACGTCGCGGAGGGCGTCGGCGCGGTCGGCGTGGTCCGGGCCGTAGACGAGGGCGCGCGGGGCGGCCTCGGCCACGATCGGCCGGAGCTCGTGCGGTGTCAGCCGCCAGTTCAGGTTGTGGAGGACGGCGCCCAGCTTGTTGCACGCGAACAGCAGGTCGACGACCTCAGGCCGGTTGCCGGAGATCACCGACACGAGGTCGCCCTTCCCGACCCCGAGGCGGGCGAGGAGGCGGGCCGTCCGCGTCGCGCGGGCGTTCCACGCGGCATACGTCGTCTCGTCGCCCGTCGCCCAGTCCACCAGCCCGACGCGGTCGGGCGTGAGGGCGGCGCGCGCAGCGAGCCAGTCGGGGACGTAGTCGGAGCGGCTCACGACGTCGGGGCCTCCCCCCAGCGGACGACGGCGGCGCCCCACACGTAGCCGATGCCGGCGCCCATCACGGCCACGAGGTCTCCGTCAGCGAGCTTCCCCTGGCGCTCGGCCTCGATGAGCGCGATGATCGAGTCCTGCTCGCCGATGTGCCCGAACCGGCTGAGGTAGACGGTGTCGTCCCAGGTCAGCCCGAGGCGGTCGAGGAGGTCCTGGTGCGCGCTCGGCTTGACGAGGATGAGATTCAAAAAATCGACGTCGTCGCGAGTGAGCGGCGCGCCGTCGGGGCCGGGGCCGCTCTTGGCGAGGGCGCGGTCGAGGCACGCCATCCAGTTGTCGATCGAGACCTCGTTGAGCCGCGCCTTCATGGCCTCGGGCTCGACGAGGTCGAACGTGAACCGCCCCGCGGCGACGGCCTCGGGCGTCGGGTGCTCCTTCGTTCCGCTCGCGGGGACGACGACGTGCGTGCTCATCGAGCCGTCCGAGATGAGGTGGCTCCCGAGCACGTGGTTTTTCGGGTGCCCCTTCTTCAGCAGGATGGCCCCCGCGCCCGCCCCGATGTTGAACATGAACGACGTCCGCGGATTCGTCAGGTCGATGAACCGGCTCACGTTGTAGCCGCCCGCGATCAGGACCGTGTCGACGTCGTCATTCGCGACCATCATCTCGCGCGCCATCCGGAGCGCGGCGATCGTCGTGCAGCACCGCATGTGGACGTCCATGCCCCACGCGTTGACCGCGCCGATCTCGTGGGCGATGTGGATGCCGCACGTCCACATCAGGTACTCGCGCCACTCCTCGGTCGTCGAGATCACGACGTCGATCTCGGCCGGGTCCACGTCGGCCTTGGCGAGGCAGTCGCGCGCGGCGGCGATGGCCATCGCGTTGGGGTGGTCGTCGGGCCCGGCGACGTACTTCTGCTCGATGCCGAGCTTGTCGCGGACGACCCACTCGGGGAGCCCGCTCGCCTCGGCGATCTCGGAAGCGGTCATGACGCCCTCGGGGAGGTGCATCCCCAGGCTCACGATGCCCACGTCGGGGAGGTCGTTACGCATGGACGACCTCCGCGAGGAGCTGGCGCTTGAGGACCTTGCCGGCGCCCGAGAGCGGGAGCGCGTCGCGGAAGACGACGGCGCGGGGCACCTTGTAGCGCGCGAGACGGTCGCGGAGCGCGTCGAGGAGGTCGGCCCCGGTCGCCTCGGCGCCGGGCGCGAGGACGACGAACGCGAGCCCGGCCTCGCCCCAGGCCTCGTCCGGCACGCCGACGACGGCGCACTGGGCGACGGCCGGGAGCGCGTCGAGGGCGGCCTCGACCTCGGCGGGGTACACGTTCTCGCCGCCCGAGATGTACATCTCCTTCCGCCGCCCGACGATGCTGACGTACCCCTCGTCGTCGACGCGCGCGAGGTCGCCGGTGTGGAAGTAGCCCTCGTCGTCGAAGGCCGCGGCGGTCGCCTCGGGGTCGCGGAAGTAGCCCGTCGTCGCGGCCGGGCCGCGGAGGACGAGCTCGCCGACCGCGCCGGTCGGCACGGGCCGGTCTGTCTCGGGGTCGACGACGCGGGCCTCGACGAAGGCGTTGGGGCGGCCGATGGAGCCGGCCTTCCGCTCGGCGTCGGCGGCGGCCAGCGAGAACGCGGCCGGCCCGAACTCGGTCATCCCGAACCCCTGCCGGAAGACGACGCCCTTCTCGTCGCGGTACCGGCGGATGAGCCCGACCGGGAGGGGCGCGCCTCCGCTCAGGGCGTACCGCAGCGACGAGAGGTCGGCGGCGTCCCACCCGTCGGCCGCGGCGAGGCGCTGGAAAACCGTCGGGACGCCGCCGAAAATCGTGACCCGCTCCGCCTCGATCCGGCGGAGCACGTCGTCGGCGTCGAAGCCCGCCGCCTGGACGACGGTCCCGCCCAGGATCAGGAGCGGGACGGCGAACGCGAACAGCCCGCCCGTGTGGAAGAGCGGGAAGACGTTGAGGACGGTGTCCGTCCCCTGGACGTCGGCGAGGTGGGCGCTGAACGCGTTCCAGGCGATCTGGCCGTGGCTGATCTGGGCGGCCTTCGGGGCGCCGGTCGTGCCGCCGGTGAAGAGGAGACACGCCGTCGTCCGCTCGGTGACGGGTGCGCTCGGGAACGGGTCGGCCGGGGCCGCCTCGCGGAGCGCGTCGAGCGCCTCGACCGAGAGG
>JAAXJP010000747.1:4197-6399 GCA_012269805.1 Rubrivirga sp. | reverse complement strand
GTTCTGGGTGTTCACCGTCCTCATCGTGCTCGGCCTGATCGCGGCGGCGCGCGCCTTCCTCGTGATGTAGGCGGGCGTAGTCTGCGGCGCCCGCCTGCCCTCCCGTGCACCGGATCGCCGTCCAGATCGCCCTCAGCTTCCTCGCCCTGACGCTGCTCACGGTGGGGATCGGGGCCGTCGCGGCCGTGCTCCTCGGCCGGCTCGGGGGGGCCGTCACGGAGACGCTCGAGGAGAACGTCCGGAGCGTCGTGGCCGCCGAGCGGATGGCCCGGGCGCTCGACGCGGTCGAGGCCGCCCGCCTGAGCGAGGACCCGACCGCTGGCGCCGACGCCGAGCGCGTGTTCCGCGACGCCCTCGCCGCCGCGCGCACGGCCGCCGTCCTCCCCGAGGAGCCCGCCCTCCTCGACACGCTCGACGCAGCGTTCGGGGCCTACCGCGCCGGGACCGTCCCCGTCGCCGCGGTCGACGAACTGCGGGGACGGCTGCTGACGCTCAACGAGCGGGCGGCGGCGGAGCGGGCGTCCCGCGCCGAGGCCGCCGGCCGGCGGGCCCGCCGGTTCCTCCTGTTCGCCGTCGCGTGCGCCGTGGGGGCGTCGGTCCTGGCGGGGGCCCTCCTCGCGCGCCGGATCACGCGCCCGCTCCGGGCCCTCACGGCCGGCGTCGCGGAGGTCGGCCGCGGCCACTTCCGGCAGCGCGTCGCCGCGGGGGCCGGCGGCGAGGTCGGCGCGCTCGCGCGAGCGTTCAACGAGATGGCCGAGCGGCTCGAGGCCTACGAGGCCCTCAACCTCCGGGCGCTGCTCCGCGAAAAGCGGACGGCCGAGTCGCTCGTGGCCGCGATCCCCAGCCCGGTCGTAGTGACCGAGGGGCCCGACGCCCGCGTCCGGCTCGTCAACGCGGCGGCCGCGCGGGCGCTGGGCAGCCCGGCGGTCGGCCGGCCCCTCGCCGACGTCGCCCCCGGCGTCGCGCGCGCGGCCCGGTCGTCGGCCGACGGCCCCGACCCGCTCGTCGACTTCCCCGACGGCGGCGACGCCCGGACCTTCCGGCTCCGCCGGACCGAGGTCGACGTGCCCCCGCCCGACGACGGCGCCGAGGTCGAGGGCCCGGACCGCCTCGGCGTCCTCCTCCTCGACGACGTCACGCCGTTCCGCGCGCTCGACGCCGCCCGCCGCGACTTCCTGGCCGCCGTCAGCCACGAGCTCCGGACGCCCCTGACCTCGATGCACGTCGCGGCCGACCTCCTGCTGCGGGACGCGGCCGGCCCGCTGACCGAGGACCAGCGCGAGCTGGCGGCCATCGTCAAGGGCGACGCCGAGCGCATGAAGGCCCTCACAGCCCGGCTCCTCGACCTCGCCCGCGTCGAAGTCGGCGGGCGGCCGGTCGGCCCCGTGGACCTGGCGGAGGTCGCGCGCGGGGCGGCCGAGGGCGTCCGCCTCGTGGCGGCCGAGCGCGGGGTCGCGGTGGCCGTCGAGGCCGCCGGCGCCCCGGTCGTCGAGGGCGACGCCGACGGGCTGGCGATGGCGGCCTCGAACCTCGTCGCCAACGCCGTCCGCCACGCGGCCTCCCGTGTGGCCGTCCGCGCCGAGGCGGCTGACGGCGGCGCCCTCTTGGCCGTCACCGACGACGGGCCCGGCCTCCCCGACGGCGCCGAGGACCGCGTGTTCGAGCCGCTCGTGCAGCTCGGCGAGCCCGGCGACGCCCCCGGCGGCCGCGGCAGCGCCGGCCTCGGGCTCACGATCGTCCGCCGCGTGGCGGAGGCCCACGGCGGGCGGGCCTGGGCCGAGCCGGGCCCCGGCGGCCGCTTTTTCGTCTCGCTCCCCCCGCCCGCCCCGGGCACCTCGTCCTGACTCTGCCCATGCCGGACCCCGCCCCCACCGTCCTCCTCGTTGACGACGAGCCCCACGTCCGGGCCGCGACGCGCGCCGCGCTCCGCCTGTTCGGGTGCGCCGTCGAGGCCTTCGCCCGGGGCGACGACGCGCTCGACGCCGCCGAGCCCGGGCGGTTCGACGCCGCGCTCGTCGACCTCCGCATGGCCCCGCTCGACGGGATGGCCGTCCTGGCCGGGCTCCGCGAGCGGGCCCCCGAGACGCCCGTCGTCATCGTGACGGCGCACGGGACGGTCGAGGCGGCCGTCGAGGCGGTCCGGGCCGGGGCCTTCCACTTTCTCCAGAAGCCGTTCGAGGTCGACGAGCTCCGCGTCATGGT
>JAAXJP010000747.1:0-4187 GCA_012269805.1 Rubrivirga sp. | reverse complement strand
GTCGAGCGGGCCGTCGAGCACGGGCGGATGCGCTCGCAGCTCCGCGCGCTCCGGGCCGAGCTGGGCAGCCAGCGCCGGGCCGGGCCCATCGTGACGCAGGACACCGGGCTCGTCGACGCGCTCGCCCTCGCGGCCGACGTGGCGGAGAGCGCGCTGCCCGTCCTCGTGACTGGCGAGAGCGGGACGGGCAAGGAGCTCGTCGCCCAGTTCGTCCACGAGCGGAGCGGGCGGCCCGGCCCCCTCGTCGCGGTCAACTGCGCCGCGCTCCCGGCCGACCTCGTCGAGTCGGAGCTGTTCGGCCACGTCAAGGGCGCGTTCACCGGCGCCGTGGCCGACCGCGCCGGCCGCTTCGAGCGGGCCGACGGCGGGACCCTCTTTCTCGACGAGGTCGGCGACGTGCCGGCGCCGGTCCAGGTCAAGCTCCTCCGCGTGCTCCAGACGGGCGAGGTCGAGCGCGTGGGCGACGAGGGGACCCGCCGGGTCGACGTCCGCGTGGTGGCGGCGACGAACCGGAACCTGGAGGCAGCCATGCGCGAGGGGACGTTCCGGGAGGACCTCTACTACCGGGTCGCAGGCGTCCGCGTCCGGCTGCCGCCGCTCCGCGACCGGCCGGGCGACGTGGCGCTCCTGGCCGAGCACCTCGGCGCGCGCTACGCCGAGGCCGCCGGCCGGCCGGCCCCGGTCTGGACCGACGCGGCGCTCGCGGCGCTCGCGGCCTACCGCTGGCCCGGCAACGTCCGCGAGCTCCAGAACGCCGTCGAGCGGGCCGTCGTCCTGGCCAAGGGGGCGCCCGTCGAGCCCCGCCACCTTCCCGAGGAGGTCCGCGAGGCGGACGCCCCCGCGGGCGGCCCGGCCGACGACGCGGCCCTCTCGCTCGAGGAGGTCGAGCGCCGCCACATCGTCCGCGTCCTTGCGCGGGCGAAGGACTACGAGGAGGCCGCGCGGACGCTCGGGATCGACAAGGCGACGCTGTGGCGCAAGCGAAAGCGGTACGGGCTGGGGTAGCCGGCCGCGGCCGGGCGGGTTGCACGGTGCAACGGCGGCGGGCGGCGGCGTGCAACGCGCACGGGGCGAGGTGCTCCGACGGGGGTTTTGGGTCCACTTTGCACCGTGGCACGGGGTTGGGAACCCGGCCGGGCAGTTCCTCCCCTCCCCCCATGACCGCTCGCCACCTCCTCCGCCAGAAACGTCCCGTCCTGTACGCCGTGGGCCCCGAGGCCCCGCTCGCCGAGGCCGCCCGCCGGCTCCGCCTCTACGACGTCGGCGCGCTGCTCGTGCTCGACAACGAGGTCCTGGTCGGCATCATCACCGAACGCGACGTCGTCCGCGCCGTGTCCGAGGACAAGGGCCAGGCGCTCAAGCGGCCGGTCGCGGCCGAAATGTCGGCGCCGGTCGAGACGTGCGGGCCCGACGACGAGGTCCGGTCGCTGATGGAACGGATGACGGCCCGGCGGATCCGGCACCTCCCGGTCGTCGACGGCGGCCGCGTGGTGGGCGTCGTCTCGATCGGCGACGTCGTAAATAGCCGGGTAGTCGAGGTCCAAGGCGAGGCCGCCGTGCTTCGCGACGCCCTCACGGTCCGATGGGCGGCGTCGCTCGCAGCCTAGCCCGGCGCCCGGCCGCGGCGCCCCCGCCGACGGTCCGCTCCGCCGCGCAGGGGTGGGCCGCGACGCTCGCCGCCGTCTGCGGGACCGGCCTCGTCGCCGGGATCCCGAGCCGGCTCGTCCCCGACGCCGTCGAGCCGGCCGTCGGGGTCCTCTTGCTCACGCTCGCCGTCCGTCACGCCTTCCGCGCGCGCCGCGCGTCCTAGCCCATGACCGTCGACCTCCTCCTCATCCTTGCCGGCCTCGGCGTGCTCACGGTCGGGGCCGAGGGCCTCGTCCGCGGCGGGGCCGCGCTCGCGCTCCGCCTCGGGATCACGCCGCTGGCCGTCGGGCTGACCGTCGTCGCGTTTGGGACGTCGAGCCCGGAGCTCGTCGTCAGCCTCTCGACCGCGCTCGAGGGCCGCGGCGACCTCGCCGTAGGCAACGTGGTCGGGTCGAACATCTTCAACGTCGCGCTCATCCTGGGCGTGGCCGCGCTCGTCCGGCCGGCCGCCGCCAACGCGCAGGTCGTCCGCGTGGACGTGCCGATCGTGATCGCGTCGTCGGCGCTCCTCGTGGCCCTGCTGGCCGACGGGCGGCTGGGCCCGCTCGAGGGGACGGTCCTCCTCGCCGGGGCCGGCGCCTACACGGCCTACACGCTCTGGGCCGCGCGCCGCGAGGCGCCCGAGGTCCAGGCCGAGGCCGACGCGGCCCTGCCCACCGCCGACGGCCCGCTCTGGCGCGACGTCCTGTTCGTCGCCGGCGGGCTGGTGCTCCTCGTCGCCGGCGCGCGGATGCTCGTCACCGGGGCCGTCTCGATCGCCGAGGCGGCCGGGATGAGCGAGGCCGTCATCGGGCTGACGATCCTCGCGGCCGGCACCAGCCTCCCCGAGCTGGCGACGTCGCTCGTCGCCGCGCTCCGCGGCCAGAGCGACATCGCGATCGGCAACGTCGTCGGGTCCAACATCTTCAACGTGCTCGGCATCCTCGGCGTGACCGCGCTCGTGCGGCCGCTCGCGCCCGGCGGCATCGGGCCCGTCGACCTCGGCGTGATGCTGGTCCTGGCCGTCGCGCTCCTCCCGCTCCTGCGGACCGGCTTCCGGCTCGACCGCCTCGAGGGCGCGCTCCTCCTCCTGGCCTACGTCGGGTACACGACGTACCTGCTCGTCGCCGTCGCCTGATGCGCCGCCTGTCGCTCACCCAGTGGATCTTCGTCGGGATGGCGGCCGGGGCCCTCCTCGGCGTCCTCTTCCCCGACGCCGAACGCGCGCTCCACGGCGGCTGGGCCGCCAGCGACCTCAAGCTCCTGTCGGACCTGTTCGTCCGGATGATCAAGATGATCATCGGGCCGATCCTGTTCGCGACGCTCGTGGTCGGGATCGCCGGGCACGGCGACGACCTCAGAAAGGTCGGGCGGCTGGCGTGGCGGTCGCTCCTCTACTTCGAGGTCGTGACGACGATCGCGCTCCTCGTCGGGCTCGCGGCGGTCAACCTCGCGCGCCCCGGCGACGACCCGGCCCTGACGGTCGCGCTCCAGGCCGCCGCCGAGGCCGAGCCGCCCGCGCTCGTCGAGCCGAAGGGCTTTGAAGACCACGTCCGCGACATCGTCCCGACGTCGTTCATCGACGCGCTCGCGGCGAACAACGTCTTGCAGATCGTCTTTTTCTCGATCCTGTTCGCCGTCGCGCTCACGCAGGTGAGGGGCGAGCCGAAGCGGGCGATCCTCGGGTTCTGCGAGGGGCTCGCCGAGGTCACGTTCAAGCTGGTCGGGATCGTGATGCGGTTCGTCCCGATCGGCGTCGGCGCGGCGATCGCGGTGACCGTCTCGCACAGCGGGATCGCGGTCCTGCTCCCGCTGCTGAAGCTGGTGCTCACGCTGTACGCGGCGCTCGTCGTGTTCTGCGCGATCGCCCTCGTGCCCGCGGCGCTGCTCGCGCGCGTGCCGCTGCGGCGGTTCTGGGACGCCATCCGCGCGCCCGCCCTCATCGCCTTCTCGACCACGTCGAGCGACGCGGCGCTCCCGCTCGCGATGGAGCGGATGGAGGCGTTCGGCGTGCCGCGGCGGATCGTCAGCTTCGTGATGCCGACCGGGTACTCGTTCAACCTCGACGGGAGCACGCTCTACCTCGCGGTCGCGAGCGTGTTCGTGGCGCAGGCGGCCGGCGTCGACCTGAGCTGGGGCCAGCAGGCGGCCATGATGCTCACGCTCATGCTGACCTCGAAGGGCGTCGCGGCCGTCCCGCGCGCCTCGCTCGTGGTCTTGTCGGGAACGCTCGCGGCGTTCGGCCTCCCGCTCGCCGGGATCACCGTGATCCTGGCCGTCGACGAGCTGATGGACATGGCGCGGACGACGGTCAACCTCGTCGGCAACGGGCTGGCGACGGCCGTCATCGCGCGGTGGGAGGGCGAGGCCGGGTGGGACGAGCGGCCGCTCCCGCCGGCGCTCCCCGGCGACCTCGGCGGCGCGCCCGAGGCGGTCGTCCTGGCCCCGTCCGGCGCGCCCGTGCTCGCGTCGCAGCCCCCTCGCGGGTGGGCGGCGCGGGGGCGGGCCCGTCCGCGAAGACTGCGACGAATCAAGGCCGGAAGCGCTACCGAAGCCAGGGG
>JAAXJP010000530.1 GCA_012269805.1 Rubrivirga sp. | reverse complement strand
CCCTCCCCCGTCATGGCCTCCCCCAAGAAAGCGGCCCTCGGAAAGGGTCTCAGCGCCCTCCTCCCCTCCCAGCCCGACGACGCGCCGGGCGACGAGACCGGCTCGCGCACCCGGCTGTACAACTTCGAGGAGCGCCGCCGCCTCGCGGGCCGCGTCGCCGACCTCGACATCGAGGCCATCCGCCCGAACCCGTACCAGCCGCGGACGGACTTCGACGAGACCGCGCTCGACGAGTTGGCCGCGTCGGTGACGCAGCTCGGCATCATCCAGCCGCTCACGGTGCGGGCGCTCGGCGATGGGCGGTACGAGTTGATCTCGGGCGAGCGGCGGCTCCGCGCCAGCCGCCGCGCCGGCCTCAAGCGCGTCCCGGCCTACGTCCGCGAGGCGGACACGGAGGCGATGCTCGAGATGGCCATCGTCGAGAACGTCCAGCGTGAGGACCTCAACCCGGTCGAGGTGGCCCTCGGCTACCAGCGGCTGATGGAGGAGGTCGGGCTGACGCAGGAGGAGGTGGCCGAGAAGGTCGGCAAGAGCCGGCCGACGATCGCCAACACGCTCCGCCTGCTGAAGCTGCCGCCGCGCGTCCAGGCGTCGCTCCGCGAGGGGGCCCTCTCGTCGGGCCACGCCCGCGCGCTCGTCGGCGTCGACGACGAGAAGGCGATGCTGGAGCTCCACCGCGCGATCCTCGACGACGACCTCTCGGTCCGCGAGGTCGAGACGCGGGCGAAAAAGCTCCGCGAGGGCGACGCTCCGCAAAAGCCCGCCTCGGCGTCCGCGCCGGCGACGCCGGCCCTCGCCCCGCGGGACCGGCTCCAGGTCGAGGCGATGCAGGACAAGCTCCGCGAGCACGTCGCCAGCCAAGTTCAGATCAAGCATCGCGCGAGCGACGGCGGCGGGACGATCGAGATCGCCTACTACTCCGTCGACGACCTCGAACGCGTCGTGACCCGCCTGCTGGAGTCGTAGCGGGGTGCGCGTGCTACTCGCGCTGGCGCTGGCCCTCGGGCTCGCGACGGCCGCCCCGGCCCAGGTCGCCGACTCCCTCGGCACGCCGCCCGAGGCGGCCGCTCCCGACTCACTCGGCGGCGGACGGACGCCACGGGGCGCCGTCACCCGAGCGCTGATCCTCCCAGGTCTCGGGCAGCTCTACAACCGCCAGCCGGTCAAGGCGCCGGTCGCGACCGCCCTCGTCGTCGGCGCCGTCGTCTACTTCGTGGACCGACAGCGCCAGTTCACCCTGTACCGCCGCGCGGCGGCCTTCGCGACCTGCCGGGACGACCCGGGCGACCCGGAGACCTCGCCGGAGCGTGTCGAGCTCTGCGCCGAGCCGCTGGCCGACTACGGCGACGAGTTCGCGACGGCGAGCGAGCGCGTGGCCACGCCGACGTTCCTGACGCTCAGCTCGGTGCGGAACGCGGCCCGCGGGCAGCGCGACATCGGGGGCGTAGTGGTGCTGGCGGCGTACGCGCTCCAGGCGCTCGACGCCTACGTCTCGGCCGAGCTGGCCGACTTCGATGTGAGCGAGGACCTCAGCCTCGGCGTCGCCCCGACCCCGGCTGGACCCGCCCTCGGGCTTCGCGTCCGGCTGTAGCTCGCCGGCATCCGGCCGATACCGGGACGAAAGCCCATCGACCCATGCGCGCCCTCGCCCTCGCCGTCCTCTTGTCCCCCGCCGCGTTCGCCCAGGTCTCCACCAGCGGCGGGAGCGCGGCCCACACCCCGGCGGCGGACACGGCCTCGGTCGCCGTCCTCCGCCTCGACCACGTCGCGGACACCCTCGCCGCCGTTCGTGCAGAGCGCGAGCGGATCGGACGCGAGCAGGCTGCTCGGCGGCGTGACCAGGTCGAGGCCTACGTCGCCCGCGCGCAGGCGCAGCTCCCCCGGACCGAGACGCTCGGGACCACGGGCGCCTCGGCAACGCTGCCGGGCAGCTGGACGGGGCCGGTCACGATCGCCGAAGGCGAGCTCCCGAACTACGCGCTCTACGTCGCACGCAACGCGAACCTCGCCAGTCCGCTCCACGGCGCGGTCCTCCGCGTCGAGCGGGTGACCGGGCTCAACGCGCTCTACCGCGAGCGCTGGACGAGGGGCCAGACGACGTACGGCTACCATGGGGCGTCACCCGTCGGTCCGGCGCCGATCCCCGAAGGCCTCGGGCTGGAAGTCGCCGGTCCGGGGACGGGGGGCGTCGTCGCCTTCACCCAGCGCGGAGCGACGCTCTGGGCCGTCGCCCTCGAAGTCCCCGAGGCGGCGTGGGCTGCGCACCGGGCCGAGGCGCTGGCGATCCTGTCGGGCGTCCGGCTGCCCTGACGGATCGCCCGAGGCGGCCGGACCCCGAAATAGAACGGGGCGCGCCGCGAAGGCGCGCCCCGTTAGGGTCCGTCCCGGTCTGTGACCTAGTTGGAGCAGATCGAGCGGAGGATCCGCCGGCGCTCGTCGAGCGTGTCGAGCCAGCGGTGCTCGCCGACCTCGGCGTCGCCGAGGAAGTAGTCCCACCGGTCGACGGTGTCCTCGTTGAGGACGACCGGGGTGGTCATCGTCGCCGTCCGCTTGAGGAGCGGCTGGAGGCCCATCTGGTGGACGAACGTGATCCGGCAGTCGCTGCCCTCGACGCGGCGGACGGAGAGCCAGTTGTCGCCGCAGACGTGACACGTGAAAAAACGGGCCTCGTGCTCGTCGGTCATGAAGTCGAGCTCGTCGGTCTCGTCGGGCTCGAGGTCCATCGGGAGCATCGAGTACGAGCCGCAGGCCTTGCACTGGAGGCGGTCCATAAGGGGCTGGAGGTTCTGTTCGAGGATAACGGATGACGCGGGATCGTCGCACCTTGGGGGGCCGTCTTCACCCCCGATTGTCGCCGTCTCCGTGGCCCGTCCCACTCGCGTTTCCCCGTACCTCGCCGAGCTCCTCGCCGCCCCGCCGGCCGAGCCCGCGCCGATGAGCCGCCGGCTCCGCGTGGCTTCCTACAACGTCCACCGCTGGGCCGGCGTCCGGGGCGGCAAGCAGTACGAGCCGGAGCGGGCGTTCGCCGTCGTCGGCGAGCTCGACGCCGACGTACTGGCGCTCCAAGAGGCCCTCCGTCCATTCGAGGGGGACGATCCGCTCCGAGACCTCGCGCGCGACCTCGGCTACCACCTCGCGTTCGTCGTCACGCGGCTCCACAAGCGGGGCGAGTTGGGCAACGCCGTCCTCTCGCGGTGGCCACTCTCGGGCGCGCTCACCATCGACCTCTCGTTTGGGCGGCTGGAGCGGCGCGCGGCCCTCGCCGTCCGCGTCAGCGACGACGAGCGGAGCCTCCAGGTGGCCGCCACCCACCTCGCCCTCGTGGATCGGACGCGCGCCCGGCAGGTCCGCCACCTTCTCGACCACCCGCACCTCGCCGACGGCCCGGCCGTGCTCCTCGGCGACATGAACGCGTGGCGCCCCACGAAGGCCAGCCGCGCGCTCGACGACCACTTCCGCGACCGGCACCACAACGCGAACTGGCCGGCCTCCTACCCGTCGGTACGCCCGGTCCTCGCCCTCGACCGGATGTACGCCCGCGGCGCACAGGTCGTCAAGCTGGAGACGCACACGAGCGAGGCGGCCCGCCGGGGCTCCGACCACCTGCCCGTCATCGGCACGCTCGAGCTGGACGGGGAGGACGGCTGAGACCGCCTCGGCCTACTCGTCGACGGACAGGAACCGCTCCGCGTGCTCGCAGACGTCCGACTGGCGGTCCTCGTGGAGCACGAGCGTCTCCTCGCGGAAGACGACCTCGAAGGCGCCCGTGACCGGCACGGCGCGGTAGCGCTCGTAGGTCATCCGGTCGCCGGGGAGGACGAGCGTGCCGGCGTCGTCGCGGAACGACTGGCGGACGACGTAAGCCTCGCCGGCTTCGAGGTCAGTGATGCGCATGGCGTGTTCGGCCTCGGGACCGAGGCAGGCAGGGCTACGGGTCGAGGGGGAGGCGGCCCGATCCGATCTCGGAGCCGAGCACCTCGTCTGGAATCCCGAACGCGTCGACCAGCTCGACGGCGACGGGGCGGAGCCGGTGGAGCAGGCGGTTGACCTCGGCGCGGACGGCCTTGGCGACCGGCGCGTCGATCAGGTTCTGCTCGAGGAACCAGCCGCGGTCGCGCTCGACGTGCTCGAGGGCGTAGAGCGCGCAGACGAGGCCGAGGAGCGTCTTGATCTGGCCGTCCTCCTGCGCCGCGACGGCGTCCTGGAACGCCTCCAACACGAGCCGCTCGGCGTTCGCCGTAGCCAGCGTGAGGAGGTGGTCCTGGACCTCGACGAACGCCTCGAACGAGTCCACGCCCGCGTCGAGGCGGCCCTTCAGCCGCGCGGCGACCTGGACGAGGAGCATCCGCTCGCGGCGCTCGAACAGGTCGCGGTGCCACGCCGGGTCGAGGAGGTGGTCGCGGTCCGTGTTGCGGCGCGCGAGCGGGTTGATCTCGCCGACGCGCGTCGCGGCCTGCTCGCGGAGGTAGCGGACGAGGCCCCACGCGTTGAGGTCCGAGAACTCCTGCCGGTAGCCGGCGAGGAGCCCTTTGGCGACCTGAAGCTGGAGGACCGTGTTGTCGCCCTCGAACGTCGTAAAGATGTCGGAGTCGGCCTTGCGGTGCGCGATCCGAGCGGACCAGCGGAACCCCTCGCCGCCGCAGGCCTCGCGGGCCTCCTGGAGCGTCGCCGTGGCGTGCCACGAGGCCATCGACTTGAGCGCCGCCGCACGCCCCTCGATCTCGCGCGTGTCGCCGCCCTCCTCGAGCGCCGCGAAGTCCTCGGCCAGCTTCTGGAGCGCGAACGTCAGGCCGTAGCTCGTGGCCACGAGCGGGAGCAGGCGGCGCTGGTGGCTGAGGTAGTCGAGGATGACGACCTCGGGCCCGCCGGCCGGCCCGAACTGGCGCCGGCGGTCGCCGTAGCGGACCGCGACCGTCAGCCCGGCCTTGGCGGCCGAGTTGGCGCCGGTCCCGACCGCGATCCGCCCGCCGACGAGCGTCCCGAGCATGGTGAAGAACCGCTTGCCGGCGCTCGGGATCGGGCTCTCGTACGTCCCGGCGGACGAGACCTCGGCGTAGCGGCTCAGGAGCGCCGTGCGCGGGACGCGGACGCCGTCGAACCACAGGCGCCCGTTGTCGACGCCGTTGAGGCCCATCTTGTGGCCGCTGTCCTCGATCCGCACGCCCGGCATCGGCTCGCCGTCCGCGCCGCGGATCGGGACGACGAACGCGTGGACGCCGTAGCCCTCGCCGTCGATCTGGAGCTGCGCGAAAACCGTCGCCATCCGTCCGTGCGCCGCCGCGTTGCCGATCCACTCTTTGTGGTCGTGGTCGCTCGGCGTCTGGATGACCCACTCGTCCGCGTCACGGTCGTAGGTCGCCGTCGTGTTGAGCTCGCGGACGTTCGAGCCGTGCCCGCGCTCGGTCATGGCGAAGGCGCCGGGAAGCTCGAGCGAGCCGATCTCGGGCAGCAGCTCGCGCCGCTGGTCGTCGCTCCCGAGCGCGTTGACGCTCCCGCCCCACAGCCCGAACTGGACGCCGTACTTCACGACGAGGCTGAGGTCGTGCGTCGCGAGGATCTCGAAGACCGAGATGAACTTGGCGATGTCGCCCTCGCCGCCGGCCCACGTCGGGTAGGCGAGCGCGCCGAGGCCCTCGTCGGCCAGCCGCTGCGTCCACGAGAAGACGAGCTCGCGGTAGGCGTCGTTCGAGATCGACGGCTCGGGGTAGGCGAAGAACGGGTCCGAGAGGAGACTCCGCACGCGGTTCTTCGTCTCGGCGTAGCGGCCGTCGAGGAGCGCCTGCACGGCCGCCACGTCGAACGCGGGGCGCGGGATGCCGGCCTCCTCCGCCTCGGGGCGCTCCTCGATCAGGTCGCGGAGCACCTCCGGCCCGACGACGCCGAGCATCGCCTCGACCTCGTGGAGCGCGCGCGCGGCCTCGGGCGCCAGCCCGGCCCCGTCGCCGGCCCCCGCGAGGGCGGCCAGGTCGGCGCCGAGGTCGGCGAGGGACTTCTCGGCGAGGTCCGGGACGTGCTGCG
The DNA here is from genome assembly GCA_012269805.1 of Rubrivirga sp. Taxonomy (GTDB): domain Bacteria; phylum Bacteroidota; class Rhodothermia; order Rhodothermales; family Rubricoccaceae; genus Rubrivirga. The sequence continues at coordinate 398 of JAAXJP010000530.1, read as the reverse complement.
CGGCCCGGCGGATCGTGCGGACCCACCCGAAGTAGGTCGTCGCGCTCGGGGGGGTGTCGGGGTCCAGCCACGCGGCGACCTGCTGCCGGTCGGCGTCGGTCATCCACGTCTCCCCCGCCAGGCGCTCGCGAGCCGCCGCGATCTCGGCTGGGGTCAGGAGGCCGTCGGCCCAGGCGACGTACAGGAACGGGAGGACGGACGCGACCCCGCGCGAGAGCTCGGTGACGGGGTTGGCGGCGGGGTCGTCCGGGGCGTCGGACGGACGGGCGAGCGTATCGGCCATGGCGGCGGGGGCGGTTCGGGTCGTGAACGGGCGAGCCCCGGCGGGGATGCCCCCACCCAAACTTTCACTCGCGCCTGAAAGTTAGGCCGAGCTCTCGGGGAGCCCGCCCACGGTC
>JAAXJP010000043.1:3978-6422 GCA_012269805.1 Rubrivirga sp. | reverse complement strand
CTTCATGGGCGTACGAACCACGCGGGCGGGCCGCCCGGTACGACGGCCGGCCCCTCTCACTTCCGCCTTCCGATGTCCCTGGCCCGCGCGCTGCTCGTCCTCTTTGTCCTCGCCGCCGCGCCGCGCGCGCAGGACGCCCCGCCGCCGGACTCGTCGGCCGTCGCCGTCGCCGACTCGGCCTCGGCGCAAGACCGCGCGGCCGCGCTCACGGGGGGCTCCGGCGCGCTGGGGGGCTACGAGGACCCGTTCTTCGCGCTCTCGGCGCTGAACGCCGGCCTCGACGCGCCGGGGGAGGCCGTCAACCTCCAGACGCCGCAGGCCGCGCTCGAGCACTTTGTCCGAACGGGGCGGGACGAGCGCTGGGCCGAGGCGGCGCACGTCCTCAACCTGAACCTGGTCGCGGAAGACCGCCAGCCCGCGCTGGCGCCGGCCCTGGCCGAGCAGCTCTTCTACGTGATCGACACCCAACTCGGCTTCGACTGGGAGGGCCTCCCGGACCGGCCCGACGGCGCCGAGGACCCGACGGTGGGCCAGAGCGGCCCGCTCGTCGGCGAGCCGCGGCGGAGCCTCCGCGTCGGCGCGCTCACGGTCGGCGAGCGCGACGTGACGGTCCGGCTCCAGCGGGTCCGCGTCGGGGAGGCGCCGCCGGTGTGGGTGTTCTCGCCGCAGACGGTCGAGAACGTGCCGGGGCTGTACGAGGCGTTCGGGCCGGGCCCGGTCGACCGGGCCGTGCCGGCGTGGGCCCGCGTCGAGGTGCTGGGGCAGACGCCGCTCTGGACGTGGCTCGTGCTCCTCGCGGCGGCAGCCCTGTTCGGGCTCCTCGCGTGGGCCGCCGGCCGCTGGGCCCGGCGCGCGCTCCACCGCTCCGACTCGCACTGGGTCCGCGGGCTGGGCGACCGGGTCGCCGTGCCGATCGCGTTCGTGATCGGGCTGTTCGCGCTGAGCCTGTTCGCCGGGTTCGCGCTGTCGCTCCCCGGCCCCGTCGCGACGGTCCTGACGATCCTCCTCGTCGCGGCCGTGATGTGGCTGGCGTCGCGGGCCATCGCGTGCCTCACCGAGGAGATGGCGCGCGACCAGGACGTCGAGGACCTCCAGTCGCTCGCGGGCGACGAGGACACGCAGACGCAGCACTGGCTGACGTACCTCTCGGTCGGCCGTCGGGTCCTCATGTTCGTCGTGTTCCTGCTGGGGCTCGGCATCGTCGTGGGCCAGTTCGAGTCGTTCAAGTCGCTCGGCGTCTCGTTGATGGCCTCGGCCGGCGTGGCGACGGTCCTCCTCGGGATCGCCGCGCAGCCGCTCCTCGGCAACCTCGTGGCCGGCGTCCAGATCGCCCTCTCGAAGCCGCTCCGGATCGGCGACAGCGTGGTCTACGACGGCGACTGGGGCTACGTCGAGGAGATCACCTACACCTACGTGCTCATCCAGACCTGGGACCGACGCCGACTCGTGGTTCCGTTGCGGCACCTCGTCACGCACCCGTTCGAGAACTGGACGACCCGCGACTCCCACCTCATCAAGCCCATCGAGCTCCACGCCGACTACACGCTCGACGTCGACCGCGTCCGCGACAAGTTCGCGGAGCTCCTCCGGGCCTCCGACGACTGGGACGAGGAGAAGGAGCCGACCGTAGAAGTCGTCGCGGCCGGTGACGAGACCATCGAGGTCCGCGCCCTGTGCAGCGCCAAGGACCCGTCGACGGCGTGGGACCTCCACTGCGCGCTCCGCGAGCAACTGGTCGCCTACGTGCGCGACCTCGACGGGGGCGCCTACCTCCCGCGCCGACGCGTCGCCCTCGACCGCTCTGCCGAGCGCCAGTCGGCGAACGGGACGGCCTCCGCGTCAGCCTGACGCCGCCCGCCTCGGCGCCGAGGTGGGCCGGGCGGGCCATCCCCTGGGCGCGGCCCTACCGCTGGTGCATCTCCAGCTTCTTCTGCACGTTCCCGACCATCTCGCGGAAGCTCGGGTCCGTGTCGACCTGGTCCTCGACGCTCCGCACGGCGTGGATCACCGTCGAGTGGTCGCGCCCGCCGAAGTGGAGCCCGATCGTCTTGAGGCTGTGGTTCGTGATCTCCTTGGAGAAGTACATGGCCACCTGCCGGGCCTGCACGACCTCCCGCTTCCGCGTCCGCGCGCGGACGAGGTCCTCCGGGATCCCGAGGTAGTCGCAGACGACCGACTGGATGGCCTCGATGGTCAGCTGCGGGCGGGCCTCCTTGATGAGGTCCTTGAGCACCTCGCGCGCCAGCTCCTGGTCGATCTCGCGGCCCGTCAGCGCGGCGTGGGCCTGGAGCCGGATGAGCGCGCCCTCGAGCTCGCGGATGTTGCTCTTGACGTGGGTCGCGATGTACTCGATGACCTCCGGCTTGACCTTCGTCCCGTCGTCCTTGGCCCGGCGGTTGAGGATGGCCACCCGCGTCTCGAAATCCGGCGGCTGGACGTCGGCG
>JAAXJP010000043.1:1503-3968 GCA_012269805.1 Rubrivirga sp. | reverse complement strand
GCGTCTTCTCCTTGCCGCCGAAAAACTGGACGTCGTCGATGATGAGGATGTCGACGCCGCGGTAGAACTGGCTGAACTCGGCGATCCGGTTCGACTGGATCGACTGGACGAACTCGGCCGTGAACATCTCCGACGAGACGTAGCGGACCGTCTTGGCGTGGTTGTTCGCGAGCGCGTAGTTGCCGATGGCCTGGATGAGGTGGGTCTTCCCCAGCCCGACGCCGCCGTAGATCAGGAACGGGTTGAACGACGTCCCGCCCGGGTCCTGCGCGATCGCCCAACTCGCCGAGCGCGCGAGGCGGTTGCAGTCGCCCTCGATAAAGCGCTCGAACGTGTACGACCGGTTGAGGTGCGGGTCGACCTCGATGGGCTTCACGCCCGGGAGCGCGAACGGGTGGGCCGAGGGCGCCCGCTTCGGCGCCGCGGCGCCCCCGTCGTAGCCCCGCGTGGGGTCGAGGGCGCGGCCAGCGTCGGAGGGGACGTCGGTCGAGGGCCGCGGGGGCGTGACGCCGTCCGGGAGCTCGACCTTCGGCATTCGCTCGGCAGGCGGCACGTTGGCCGGCTGCCGCGCCGGGAGCTCCATCGACGACCCGCGCCGGCCGCCGGCCGCCGGCTCGTCGCGCTCGATCACGATGTCGTAGTACAGCCGCCCGCCCGGCCCGAGGACCTTCGTGATCGTCTTGCGGAGGAGCGCGAAGTAGTGCTCCTCCAGCCACTCGTAGTAGAACCGGCTCGGGAGCTGGACCGTCAGCTTGAGCGCGCCGTCCTCCTCCTCCAGCCCGACGGCCCGGAGCGGCTCGAACCACGTCCGAAAGCTCTGCCGGCTGATGTTGTCCCGGATGATCCCGAGGCACTCGTTCCAGACGTCGTCGCGCGAGCGGTCCATGGAGCGAGGTCGGGCGGGAAGGGAGAGGGTGAGCGGGTCCAGAATATCGGGACCCCCGAGAGAAAAGGAAGCGGCGGCGGCGCGATCCCCACCGAGTTGTCCACATGTTCGAGCGGTCTCACCGCCGAATACGCTCCGGGATCGTGGATTCTCCCGCCAGGTTGTCCACCGGCCGTCCACCGTGTGGAGGCGGAGGCCTGCCATTGGGAGACAACAGGATAGGCGGAGGGGGTAGAGTGCAGGGTCGCCAGCTCACGCCGAGATTACCAGCCTGGGGGGGCGGGGCCTGGATTTCGCAACCCGGTTGTCCACACGTTGCCAACGGGGGACTTCGAGTAACGGAAGAGGTGGCCTGGGGCGACCCCCTATGCTCGTTCGCTCGGACTTCCCCAGGCCTCGGGTCGAGAGCCCTCGCGGGTGCGCGCACGCGAAAAACGCGTGCGCGTGCGACCCGTGGAGGGCCTCCTGGCCGGTCGCTCTCTGGCCCCGCCTCGACGGCGAGGCGGGCTTGGTGGACGGGCCGTGGGACTTCATCGAACATCCCGTGAGGCCCTTGTACGCCGCTCACGTGGCGGCCTACCTTCACGGGCTCCTGGGGCTCCATGCCCCCGCTGGGCGGACGTTCCGCCCGCGTTCCTTGACGACCGACGCTCGAGACACCGTGTTCCGGGTCCGCATCGCCCCGCTCCCCGACGGCCTCCACCAGGAGACCCACCGCCCGTCGGCCGACAGCCTCGGCCTCGACCCGGAGACGTTCTCCGAGGTCGAGGTCGACCTCCGGCTCGACGTCGCCGAGCGCCGCGTGCTCGCCATGTACACGGCCCGGGCCACGGCCCGCCTCGAGTGCGACCGGACGCTCGACCTCTACGACGAGCCGATCGAGGGCGACCACTCGGTCCTCTTCACGGCTGAGGCCCCGCCGGCCTCCGACGACGAGCCCGACGACGACGAGGTCCAGCCCCTCGCCGCCGACGCCACGCACATCGACCTCACGGCGTCGGTCCACGACACGCTCCTGCTGGCGCTCCCGCTGCGCCGGGTGAGCCCGGCCGCCCGCGCCGCCGAGATCCCGACCGAGTTCGGCGGGCCCTCCGACGACGAGCCGGCCGACGACCGCTGGGCCGCCCTCCAGGCCCTCCGCTCCGGCGCCCCCGACGCGGGCGCCGCCAGCGACTCCGATTCCACCGACTGACCCTCGCCCCCGGGCGACCCTCCCCCGACTGCCATGGCCAACCCGAAGCGCCGCCACTCGAAGGCCCGTACCGCCAAGCGCCGCGCCCAGTACAAGGTGAAGAGCGTGCCGACGACGCAGGAGTGCTCCAACTGCGGCAACGCCAAGCTGATGCACCGGGCCTGCCCGACGTGCGGCCACTACCGCGGTCGCGCCGTCGTCGAGGTCGAAGGCGAGGTTTACTAGCCCCGCCGGCCGCCGCTCGGTGGCCCGTTGAGAATTCTGCCGCGCCCGCGCGGGCTCCCGGGAGCCCGCGCGGGCGTCGTCCGTTGACGGGGGCGGGTATCTTCGGGTGCCCTTCCCGTCCCACTCCCCTCTCCGCCCCGTCTGCCCATGCCCGTCCGAGTC
>JAAXJP010000043.1:0-1493 GCA_012269805.1 Rubrivirga sp. | reverse complement strand
TCGTGGAAGGCGTGCTCGAGGCCGTCGCCGAGGCCGGCGACCGGCTGCCGGTCCTGCTCGTCGGGCGCGAGGCCGAGGTCCGGGCCGAACTCGACCGCCTCGGCGGCGCCGAGGGCGACCGCCTCCGCGTGGTCGACGCGCCGCAGGCGATCGAGATGGGCGAGAGCCCGACGGTCGCGCTCAAGCAGAAGCCCCAGTCGTCGATCCACCTCGGCATCGGGGCCGTCAAGCAGGGCCGCGCCGACGCGTTCGCCAGCGCCGGCAACACGGGCGCCGTGATGGCCGCCGCCCTCTTCGGGCTGGGGCGCCTCCCGGGCGTCCTCCGTCCGGCGCTCCCGGGCTACCTCCCCACGCCGACCGGCACGTGCGTGCTCCTCGACGTCGGCGCGAACGTCGAGGTCCGGCCCGAGCACCTCGTCCAGTTTGCCCAGATGGGCGCGGTGTTCGGCGCCGCGTTCCTCAGCAAGGACGACGTCAGCGTCGGCCTCCTCAACGTCGGCGAGGAGCCGGGCAAGGGGACCGACACGGTCAAAGAGGCGCACCACACGCTCCGCGAACTCGACGAGCGCGGCGCGCTCCGGTTCGTCGGCAACGTCGAGGGCCGCGACATCCTCCAGCACGGGGCCGACGTCTGCGTCTGCGACGGGTTCGTCGGCAACGTCGTGCTGAAGCTGGCCGAGTCCGTCGCCACGATCCTCCCGACCATGGTCAAGGCCGAGATCGGGCGCCAGGAGCTCGACGGGGCCTCGGCCCAGACCGTCGGCGGCGTGCTCAAGGGGATGCTGGCGCCGTTCGACTACCAGGCCTTCGGCGGCGTCCCGATGCTCGGGATCGACGGGACGGTCGTGATCGGCCACGGCGGCTCGTCGGCCCGGGCGTGCAAGCACATGGTCCTGTCCACGGCCGGCCTCGTCGAGCAGAACCTGACGGCGCGGATCGCCCGCGCGCTCCACGATTCCTCCGAGGCCTCGTAGGCCCTCCCCCCGACGGATGCCCCAGACGACGACGACGGCCGCCATCACCGCGGTTGGCAAGTACCTGCCCCCGGACCGGCTCACCAACGCCGACCTCGAGGCGCTGGTCGACACCAACGACGAGTGGATCCGGACGCGGACCGGGATCGAGGAGCGCCGGATCCTGAAGGACCCGACGAAGGCCACCTCCGACATGGCCGTCGAGGCCGCCCGCGCGTGCTTGGCCAAGGCCGGCGTCGCCCCGGAGGAGGTCGACTGCATTCTGGTGGCGACGATCACGCCGGACATGATCTTCCCGGCCACGGCCTGCCTGGTGCAGGATAAGCTGGGCGCCCACAACGCCTGGGGCTACGACATCTCGGCGGCCTGCTCCGGCTTCCTCTACGCGCTCACGACGGGCTCGAAGATGATCGAGGCGGGCCTCCACCGGAAGGTCCTCGTCATCGGCGCAGACGCCATGACGCGGATCATCGATTAAACGGACCGGACGACGTGAGTCATCTTCGGCGGCGGCGCGGG
>JAAXJP010000285.1 GCA_012269805.1 Rubrivirga sp. | reverse complement strand
CGGGGGGGGGCGCCGGGGCGGTCGTCGGGCCGTCGGGGGGCGGATCCTCCCGGGCTCCCCCGTCCCGCCCCATGTCCACGTTCCCGTCCGTCGAGGTCGCGCTCGACGCGCTCCAAGCGCGCGCCGCCGAGCTCGAGCGCCAGCTCGCCGAGGCCCGGCGCGGCGGCGACGTCGAGGCCGCGCTCGACCGGGTCTGGACAAGGGCCCTCGCCCTCGAGCACAGCGACGAGACGCTCGGCGTGGCCGTCGCCGTGTTCGACGCGCTCCGTGAGCTCGGCCTGCCGGTCCTCCAGATCGGCCTGAGCGGGCGGCCCGACAAGGGCGAGGCGCCCGTCTGGACGGCCGGCGTCGACGCCGACGACCAGCCGCGCGCGTCCCACCACGTCATGGCCACGGCCGGGCACGCCGTTCTCGACGCCGCGTTCGCAGCCGACCGCGCCGACGGGCCCGCCGTCGAACCGCTCGGCCGGCCGGCCTTTGAGGGCTACCTCCGCGCGTCGCTCGCGCCCTACCCGGCCTCCTACGTCGACCGCGTCGTGGCCCGCGCGCCTCGCGCGCGGACCGTCTACGCCGTCGCCGTCCCGGCCGGGGCCCAGCAGAGCGGGCCGCTCCTCGCCCTCCTCTCCGCACCCCCCTCCGACGACGTCCTCCGCACGCTCGAGCGGTTCGCCGTCCTGTTCGGCCTCGCATACGCCCGCCACCAGGACCTCCAGCGGGCCGAGGCCGAGGCTCGGACCTCCCGGATCGAGGCGGCCGCCGAGCGCGTCCGCGGCGAGGCCCTCGCGATGGAGCGGAGCGGCGACCTCGACCGGGCCGCCGGCGCCGTGTTCGAGGGGCTCGCCGCGCTCGACGTGCCGGCCCGCCGGGCCACGCTCGCCGTCATCGACCCCGAGAGCCGCGAGACGACCTACTGGTCGTCCGCCGACCCGGCCTCCCCGACGACGGCCCACGTCGCCACGATCGAGGGCCACCCGTTCTACGACGCGCTGTGGGTCGCGTGGCGCCGCCAGCGGAGCCTCTCCTACATCCTGGAGGGCGACGAGCTCAACGCCTACCGCGCCCGCCTCGGCCAGATCCGCGCCGACCTCCTCGAGGCCCACCCCGAGGGCGAGCGCGAGTACGTCCACGCCGTGTCGTCCCCCAACGGCGTCCTCGTCGCGTTCTCGTCGCGGCCGTTTTCCGAGGACACCGTCGAAGTGATGGAGCGGCTGACGGGGGCGTTCCAGGCCGCCATCGAGCGGGCCGACGACCTCCGCCGGGCGGAGGCCCGGGCCCGCGAGGCCGAGATCGGCGCGTCCGTCGACCGGGTCCGCGCCGAGATCGCCTCGATGCGGACGGCCGACGACCTCGACCGCGTGACGCCGCTCGTGTGGCAGGAGCTGACGGCCCTCGGCGTCCGCTTTTTCCGGTGCGCCGTGCTCATCGTCGACGCCGAGGCCGAGGTCCTCCGGGTCTACCTCGCCACGCCCGACGGGCAGCCGCTCGCCGCGCTCGACCTCCCGTTCGGCGGCCACCCGTTCGTCGACGCGATCGTGACCCACTGGCGAGACCAGCGCGTCCTGACGGGCACGTGGACGCCCACCGAGGTCGAGGGGTGGACGGACTTTCTGGAGAGCCACGGGCTCGACGCCGAGACGGCCCGGTCCTTCGCCGACCCCGCGGAGCCGCTCGCGCTCCACTTCGCGCCCTTCGCGCAGGGCCTCCTGTTCGTCGGCGGCCGCGCGCCGCTCCCGCCCGACGACGGCGCCGCCGTGCAGGCCCTCGCCGACGCGCTCGAGGTGGCCTACGCCCGCTACGACGACTTCCAGCGGCTCGAGGCGCAGAAGCGGGAGGTCGAGGTCGCCCTCGCCGACCTCCGCGCGGCGCAGGAGCGGCTCGTGCAGAGCGAGAAGCTGGCGAGCCTGGGGCAGCTCACGGCCGGGATCGCCCACGAGATCAAGAACCCGCTCAACTTCGTCAACAACTTCGCCGCGCTCTCGTGCGAGCTCGCCGCCGAGCTAGCGGCCGAGCTCGGCGCCGACGCCCCCGACCGCGCCCTCGTCGACGAGATCCTCGACGACCTCCGCCAGAACGCCGAGCGGATCGAGCAGCACGGCCGCCGGGCCGACGCCATCGTCCGCGGGATGATGCAGCACGCCCGGGCCGGCCGCGGCGAGCGGGCCCCCGCCGACCTCAACGCCCTCGTCGGCGAGCACGTGAACCTGGCCTACCACGGCCGCCGCGCCCAGACGCCCGACTTCGACGCGGCCCTCCGGTTCGGCCTCGACGCGGACGTGGGCACGGTGGAGGTCGTCGCGCAGGACCTCGGGCGGGTCGTCCTCAACCTCGTCACGAACGCGTTCGACGCGGTCACGGCGCGGGCCCAGACCGAGGGCCGGGACTACCAGCCGACCGTCCGCGTCGGCACCCGACGGGCGGGGGCCGCCGTCGAGATCACCGTCGAGGACAACGGGACGGGCATCCCGGAGGACGTCCGCCGACGCGTGTTCGAGCCGTTTTACACGACGAAGCCGGCCGGCAAGGGGACCGGCCTCGGCCTCTCGATGAGCCACGACATCATCGAGCAGGGCCACGGCGGGTCGCTCCGCGTCGAGAGCGCCGAGGGCGAGGGGACGACGTTCACGATCACGCTCCCCGCCTGAGCCCCGCCGGGCGGGGCCGCCCCGCCCGCCCCGGCGTCGAGGCGGACGAGGTCAGTCGCCCTTGCCGACCCAGACGCGGAGGAGCGACACGAGCTGGTCCACGTTGACCGGCTTCGTGAGGTAGTCGCTGGCGCCGGCCGCGAGGCACTTTTCGCGGTCCCCCTTCATCGCCTTCGCCGTCACGGCGATGATCGGGAGGTCACGGAACCGGTCGATCTCGCGGATCGCCTGCGTCGTCTGGTACCCGTCCATCCCCGGCATCATGATGTCCATGAGGACCACGTCGACGTCGTCGGCGTCCCGGAGCATCGCGATCCCGTCGCGCCCGTTCTCGGCGTAGACCACCTCCATCTTGTGCTCCTCGAGGAGGCTCTGGAGCGCGAAGATGTTGCGGACGTCGTCGTCGACGATGAGGACCTTCCGCCCGGCGAGCCGGGTCTCGGGGCGGTGCCGCCGGGCGAGCCGCTCGCGCTGGTCGTCGGAGAGCCGGCGCTCGTCGCGGTGGAGGTAGAGGGCCGTCTCGTCGAGCAGCCGGTCGAACGCCTCGACGTCCTTGACGACCACGGCCTCGGCGAGCGCGTGGAGCCGCTCGGCCTCGCCGCTGGCGAGGTCGCGCCCGGTGTGGACGACGAGGGGGAGGTCCGCGAGGCCGAGCTCGCCGCGGACGCGCTCCACGAAGTCGAGCCCGTTGATGTCCGGCAGGCCGAGGTCGACCACGGCGCAGTCGAACGGCCCGCCGCCGAGGGCGTCGAGGCCCTCCTGCCCCGTGCCCACCGCCACGACCTCGACGTCGTCGCCGCCGACGAGGTCCTCGACGATCTGGCGCTGCGTCTCGTCGTCCTCGATCACGAGGAGCCGCTTGACGGCCCGCCCGGCGAGGTCGCCGGCCCGGTCGATCCCGGCGCCGACGGCCGCGCGCTCGACGGGCTTCTGGAGCGGGGCGAGGGCGCCCTTCCGCTCGCGGCGCGGGAGCGCGTCCGAGACCGAGACGATCTGGACCGGGATGTGGCGCGTCTCGGGGCGCGACTTGAGCCGGTCGAGGAGCGTGAGCCCGTGCATCCCCGGGAGGTGCATGTCGAGCGTGATCGCGGCCGGGGCGTAGCGGCGGACGGCCTCGAGCGCAGCCTCGGCGTGCTCGGCGACGACGGCCTTGAACCCCTTCTCGCGGGCGATCTCGACGAGGATGCCCGCGAACGCCGGGTCGTCCTCGACGACGAGGAGCACGGGGTCGCCGGGCTCGACCTCGTCCCGGTCGTCGTCCACCCGGCGCGGGAGCGCGCGGAGCGTCGCGATCTCGGCGGGGTCCACGTCGGAGCCGGCGGCTGGGGACGCGGCGCCCGAGGCAGCCGGGGTCCTGACGGCCGCCGGCTCGTCCGGGGCAGCGTTGGGCGGGTCCGCCTCGGTGGCGTCCCGCTCCGTCGCGTCCGGCTCTGCTGCGTCCCGCTCCGTCGCGTCCGGCTCGGCCTCGTCGGCGGGCGGGCGGGGCGCGGGGCCGGCCACGCCGTCGCCCATGGCCGCGGCCACGGCGCCGTCGGCGTGCTCGTCGGCCGCGGCCTCGTCGTCGCGCGCGAACGTCGGGGCCGTGTAGGTCTGCGGGAGGTAGAGCGTGAAGGTGCTCCCCTCGCCCGGCGCGCTCGTCAGGTGGATCTCGCCGCCGAGCAACCGCGCGATCTCGCGCGAGATGGAGAGCCCGAGCCCGGTCCCCCCGTAGGTCCGGTCGACCGACCCGTCGGCCTGCTGGAACGCCTCGAAGATGACCCGCTGCTTGCTGGGCTCGATCCCGATGCCCGTGTCGGCGACCGAGAACCCGACGACGCGGTCGGCCGCCCGGAGCCCGGCCGTCCGGAAGGCGACGCCCTCGGCCGGCGCCACGCGGAGCGCGACGGACCCCTCGTGCGTGAACTTGAACGCGTTCGAGAGCAGGTTCTTCAGGACCTGCTGGAGCCGCTTCGGGTCGGTCTCGACGGTGGCCGGCGCCCCGTCGGCGACCGTGATCTCGAAGGCCAGCCCCCGAGTGTTGGCGACCTCCCGGAACGTCCGGTCCGTCTCGTCGGCCACGTCGCCGAGGCGGACGCGCTCAACCTCGACCGGCATCGCGCCGCTCTCGATCTTCGAGAGGTCGAGGATCTCGTTGATCAGCCCGAGGAGGTCGCTCCCAGACGAGTGGATCGTCTCGGCGTACTCGACCTGCTTCGGCGAGAGGACGCCGCCCGGGTTCTCGGCGAGCATCCGGCTCAGGATGAGCATCGAGTTGAGCGGGGTCCGGAGCTCGTGGCTCATGTTGGCCAGGAACTCGCTCTTGTACTTCGAGGTGAGCGCGAGCTGCTCGGCCTTCTCCTCAATGGCCGCGCGGGCCTGCTCGATCTCGGCGTTCTTCCGCTCGACCTCGGCGTTCTGCTCGGCCAACTGGCGGGCCTTCTGCTCGAGCTCGACGTTGGTGCCCTGGAGCTCGTCCTGTTGCTGGCGCAGGAGCTCCTCCGACTCGCGGAGGCTGCGGGCCTGCTCCTCGAGCCGCCGGTTCGTCTGCTGGAGCTCCTCCTGCTGGCTTTGGAGCTCCTGCGTGAGCCCCTGCGACTGCGACAGGAGCGCCTCCGTCCGCATGTTGGCCTCGATCGAGTTGAGGACGATCCCGATCGACTCCGTCAGCTGGTCGAGGAACGCGAGGTGGTTCTTGTTGAACCGGTGGAACGAGGCCAGCTCGACGACGGCCTTGACCTCGCCCTCGAACAGGACCGGCAGGACCACGATGTTGCGCGGCGGCGCGGCCCCCAGCCCCGAGTTGACCTGGACGTAGTTGTCGGGGACGTCGGTGATGAGGATCCGCTCCTTCTCGAGCGCGCACTGCCCGACGAGCCCCTCGCCCACGCGGAACGCGTTGCTGAGCCCGCGCCGCTCGCGATAGGCGTAGGTGGCGACGAGCTTGAGGACGGCGTCCGACTCGGGCTCGCCCTGCTGGCGCTCGGCGAGGTAGAACGCCCCGTGCTGCATGTCGACGAGCGGGGCCAACTCCGAGAGGATGAGCTTGGAGACCGTCTGGAGCTCCTTCTGGCCCTGGAGCAGTTGCGTGAACTTGGTCAGGCTCGTCTTGAGCCAGTCCTGCTCCTCGTTCTTCCGCGTCGTGTCCTTGAGGTTGCGGATCATCTCGTTGACGTTGTCCTTGAGGTCCGCGACCTCGCCGGCGGCGTCGACGGTGATCTTCTTGGACAGGTCGCCCGCGGCCACGGCCGTGGTCACCTCGGTGATGGCGCGGACCTGCGTCGTGAGGTTCGCTGCGAGGCGGTTCACGTTGTCGGTCAGGTCGCGCCACGTGCCCGAGGCGCCTGGGACCTCGGCCTGCCCGCCGAGCTGGCCCTCGACGCCCACCTCGCGCGCCACCGTCGTCACCTGGTCGGCGAACGTCGCCAGCGTGTCGATCATGGCGTTGATCGTGTCGCGGAGCTCGGCGATCTCGCCCTGCGCCTCGACCTGGAGCTTCTGGTCGAGGTTGCCCCGTGCGACGGCCGTCACGACCGCCGCGATCCCGCGGACCTGCGTCGTGAGGTTGTCGGCCATCGAGTTCACGTTGTCCGTCAGGTCCTTCCACGTGCCCGAGACGCCCGGCACCTGCGCCTGCCCGCCGAGCTCGCCCTCGGTGCCCACCTCACGGGCCACCCGCGTGACCTCCGACGCGAAGCTCTGGAGCTGGTCGACCATCGTGTTGATGGTCCCCTTCAACTCGGCGATCTCGCCCTGGACCTCGACGGTGATCTTCTTGGACAGGTCGCCGTTGGCCACGGCCGTCGTGAC
>JAAXJP010000704.1 GCA_012269805.1 Rubrivirga sp. | reverse complement strand
GCACCGGGGACGGGGTGGAGGGCGTGGTGGTCGCGGACAACCGGGTCAGCGCGACGGCGGCCGGGATCCGCGTGCGCGGGCCGCGATCGGACGAGGCTCAGATCCTTCGGAACACGGTCGGTCTCCTCGCGGACGGCTCGACGGCGCTCCCCGACGAGATCGGGATCAATGGGATCGCCGTGTTCTTCGCCGACCGCGTGACGCTCGACGGCAACGTCGTCGGGAACTTCGAGGTGGGGGGGGTGGTCGCGGGCAACGAGGCCACCCTCATCGGCAACCGGATCGGGACGAACCCGGCGGGGACGCAGGCCCGGCCCAACGAGGTCGGGCTCATCGTGCCCCGCTCGCTCGACGGCGAGCCGGTAGGGAACGGGACCGTTGTCGGCGCCGAGGGCGCGGGCAACGTGATCTCGGGCAACCTGGAGGCGGGCCTCCAGATCGGCTCGGCCCTCTCGTCGGTCGCCGGGGGCTCGGGACGGCTCCGCGCCGACGCTAGCCCGCCGGGCCCGTCCCTCGGCAACGCGCTCGTCGGAGTCCGCGTCGCGCACAACCGGATCGGGACGAACGCTTCGGGCACGGGGGCCGTCCTGCCGCCCGACCCCGAGCGGGGCGACGCAGGCGTGTTCGTCGTGGCCGGCTCCGGCGTTGTTATCGAGCAGAACCTGATCTCTGGCAACCTCATCGGCGTGCTCCTGGGAGGGACAGACGCGGAGCGGCCCGAGGGGACGGTCCTGGTGGGCAACCGGATCGGCCTGTCCCAGACCCCCGACGCGTTCGTCCCCAACCAAGTCGGCGTGTTCGTGGGCCCGTCCTCAGACACGCGATTCGGGGCGACCGTGGTCAACGGCGCGCCGCTCGGGAACCGGTTCGGAGGGAGCGGGACGCACCTGCTGGTGAGCGAGGGCGAGGCCGTCCAGGTCCGCCTCGCGTCGTTCCTGGGCGAGCCGACCGAGGCGATCGCATTCGGCGAGACGCCGCCGGCCGACGCGCCTCCAGCCCCGCGCCTGCTCACGGCCTACGCCCGGGACGACGACGCCGTGGCCCGCGTCCTCGCGGGAGCGACGGGCCCGATCGACGTCCTCGTCACGGACGAGTGCACGGTCCCGAAGGGGGCCTACGCCGCGAGTGCGGCCGGATCGGCCGGGGCCGTCGCGAGCGTCGTCGCCGGGGACGCCGCGCTCGGGACGGCCGACCCGATCGGCCTCTACCTCACGGCGACGTCGACGACCGGTCCGCCCGACGCCCCCGCCGCGACGAGCCTCCTCGCCGCGTGCGTCCGGATCGCGGACGAGGACGACGTCGTCGAGGCCGACGTCCCCGACGACCCCGACGGCGTGCTCCTCGACGAGAACGGCATCGAGGTGACGGCCGAGGGGGCCGACGGCCTCGTGGTGGCTGCCCGTCGGACGCGCGTCGGCGGCGGGACGCTCTTCGCCTCGCGCTACCCGTTCGCGCCGGAGGTCAACACGTTCGAGGGCTCGGCGACCGCTCCCAACGGCGAGACCGTCACGCCCGAGGAGGTGAGCGGCGCTCAGTATTGGACCCTCGGCGCCGACGGGCTCGACGGGCTCGTCTACGGCGTCTGCCTCTCGACCGAGGGGCTCACGCTCGCCGGGCCGCACGTCGTGATGGAGCGGGCCGGCGTCGGCCGGCCGTGGAGGCCGCTCGCGACGACGGCCGAGCCGGACCGGCTGTGCGCGTCGGGGCTGACCAGGTTCGGCGATCTCGGGATCGGGTCCGGGGCGTCGAGCGGCGGCGGGGACGATGGCGAAGAGCCGACCGTCTCGTTCGACACCATCCAAACGGTCGTGGCCGAGAGCGCCGGCGTCGTCCGGCTCCGACTCGTCCTGTCCCAGCCGCTCGACGTCGACGGCGCCGCGACCGTCACCCTCGTCTCCGGCGACCCGGCCGATGTCGGCGGGTTCACGTCCGTGACCGTCCCGCTCCCGGCCGGCGTCTCCGCTGTCGACGTCGAGGTCCCGGTCACCGACGACCAAGGCGACGAGGGGGACGAGACGCTCGTGTTCGCGCTGTCCGTGACCGGGGCTCGCCTCGGCGCCCACATTCAGACTGCGCTGGTCATCGTCGATGACGACGCCGGCAACATGTCGGCGACGGTCCCGGCCGGCGCCGGCCCACGCTTCCTGGCCGTCCCCGTCTCGGGCATCACGGCCGGGGACCTGGCCGACGCCGCGGGCGGGCCCGTCTGGACGCTCGACGGTGAGGGGCTCGTGCCGGCCGAGGCCGAGGCCGTGCTCGTGGCCGGCCAGTCGGTCGTGGTCGGCGGGGCCCGGGCTGTGACGGGGGGCGGCGGCCCGCCCGGCGATCGCGTGTCGGCGGCCGCCGTCGCGTCGCGGTCGCTCGTTGCCATCGGCAACCCGACCGGCGCGCCCGTCGCGCTGGCGGGGCTGACGGTCGAGGGCGGCGACCTCGGCGACCTCGCGCTCGTGTTTGAGGACGGGGCGTTCCGCGCCGTCTCGCTCGGCGCGCTCGACGCCGACGCCGTGATCCCCGCCTTCACGGCGATCGTCGTGGACGTGACCTCGGACGATGCCGAGGCCCCCGCCGTCGTCACGCTCGACCTCACGCCCGCAGCCGAGGTCGGCGAGGACGTCACATCGGCCTCGTTCCGGCCGGCGGAGGGGGAGACCGCCGTTGTGCTCTCGTTCGGCCCGCCCGATGGAGGGCGCGACGTCCTCATCGTCCGCCTCGGCGGAGATGTGGACGACCCGCTCCGGCAGATCCGCGATCTCCAGAGCCCGGTCGGTCCGTCGCTGGCGGTGGCGGACGAGAGCGGCGCCCTGGCCGCGCTCGCGGTCGCGCTGGAGACCGGCACCGCGGTCGAGGTCCCGCTCGCTCTCAACGCGAGGGCCGATGCCACGCACCGGCTCACACTCGATGCGGCGCCCGAGGCCGTCGACGGCCGTCCGCTTACGATCGAACTCGTCGCCGGCACGATGGGGACGGCGCTCGTGGCCGGCGAGGCGGTCGACGTCGACCCCGAGGCGGGCCCGTTCGCACTTCGGTTCTCGGTCGCCCCGGGCGTCGGCGTCGCCGACGTCCCCGAGGGCGGCGTCCGCGTCGGCCCGGTGTATCCGAACCCAACGCGGGACCGGGCCGGGGTCGAGGTGGCGCTCGGGACGGCCGGCCCAGTCCGGGTGGCCGTGTTCGACGTGCTCGGCCGGGAGGTCGCCGTTGTGCACGATGGCGACCTGCCCCCAGGCACGACGTCGGTTGCCCTCGGGGGACGTCTGGTCCCGGGGGCCTATCTCGTCCGGGTGTCGGGACCAACGTTTGCCGAGGTCCGCCGACTGACGGTTATGCGCTGACGCAGAGTCGGAGAAAGACCGTGCGTCCGGACCCGTGGGGCGGTTCGGGCGCGCGGCTGAGACGGGCGCGGAGCGGTGGAGCACGGATGGCTGGTTTCCCTCGTTGGGTATCCTCCACCTGTTCCCCCCACACCCGCTACATGCAACGACTCCTCCTTCTGGCCCTCCTGGTCACGGCTGTCCCCGTCCTCGCGCAGTCGCAGGTCGGCATGGGCCCGGGCGTCTCCGGCATCGACCTGGAGGCCATGGACCCCGACGTCCGCCCGCAGGACGACCTCTTCCGCTACGTCAACGGCCAGTGGCTCGAGACCGTCGAGATCCCGGCCGACCGGCCGCGCTACGGCTCCTTCGACATCCTCCGCGAGCGGTCGGAGGAGGACGTCCGCGCCATCATCGAGGACGCCGCCGCCGGGGACGTCGTCGACCCCGACGCCCGCAAGATCGGCGACTTCTACACGGCCTACATGGACTCGGCCCGCGTCGAGGCCCTCGGCATCGCGCCGCTCCAGCCCGACTTCGACCGGATCGACGCCGTCGCCTCCGTCGAGGACCTCGTCCGCTACTTCGGCCAGAACTCGACGAGCTACGGCCCGGCCCCGCTGGCGGGCTTCGTGACCGTCGACGCGAAAAACTCCGACCGCCACGTCTACACGCTGTGGCAGTCCGGCACGTCGCTCCCCGACCGGAGCTACTACCTCGAGGACCGCTTCGCCGACGCCCGCGAGGCCTACCTCGGCTACATCGAGACGATGTACGACCTCGCCGGCTGGGACGGCGGCGCCGAGGCGGCGCGGACGATCCTCGACCTCGAGACCCGGCTCGCCCAGGACCAGTGGACGCGGATTCAGAACCGCGACCCCGAGGCCCGCTACAACCCCATGGCCGTCGCCGACCTCGTCGCGCAGTTCCCGAACCTCCACGTCGACGTGATGCTGGAGACGATCGGGCTGCCGGCGACGCTCGACTCGGTCGTCGTCGGGCAGCCGTCGTTCCTCGCCGGCCTCGACAGCACGATGGCCGAGGTGCCGCTGGAGGACTGGACGACGTACGCCCGCTTCCGGACGCTCAACGAGGCGGCCGGCCAACTCCCCCAGGCCTTCGTCAACGCGAGCTTCGACTTCTACGGCCGCACGCTCAACGGCCAGGACGCCGACCGGCCGCGCTGGAAGAAGGCCGCCGGCGCCACGTCGGGCGCCCTCGGCGAGGCCATCGGCCGGATCTACGTCGACCGCCACTACCCGCAGGCGGCCGCCGACCGGATGGACGAGCTCATCGAGAACCTCCGCGAGGCGTTCCGGATCTCGATCCGCGAGAACCCGTGGATGGGCGAGGAGACCAAGGCCGAGGCGCTCCGCAAGCTCGAGGCCTACGTCTACAAGATCGGCCACCCCGAGGAGTGGGAGGACTACTCCGACCTCCAGGTCGACCCGACGGACCTCATCGGCAACGGCCGCGCGCTCCGCGCGTGGGGCCTCGCCGACAACCTCGCGAAGCTGGGCGAGGCGCCCGACCGCTCCGAGTGGGGCATGACGCCGCAGACGGTCAACGCCTACTACAGCGCGGCCTTCAACGAGATCGTCTTCCCGGCCGCCATCCTCCAGCCGCCGTTCTTCAACGTCGAGGCCGACGACGCCGTCAACTACGGCGGCATCGGCGCCGTCATCGGCCACGAGTTCTCGCACGGCTTCGACGACCAGGGCAGCCAGTACGACGCCGACGGCAACCTCCGCAACTGGTGGACCGAGACCGACCGGGCCGAGTTCGAGGCCCGCGGCGACCGGCTGGTCGCCCAGTACGACGCCTACGCGCCGCTCCCCGATGCCAACGTGCAGGGCCGGCTCTCGCTGGGCGAGAACATCGGCGACCTCTCGGGGCTCACGATGGCCTACCGCGCCTACCGCCTCTCGCTCGACGCGGACGGCGACGGCGTGGTGTCGGCGAGCGAGGAGGCCCCGGTCATCGACGGGTTCACCGGCGACCAGCGGTTCTTCATGGGCTGGGCGCAGGTCTGGCGGGCGCTCTACCGCGAGGCCGCGCTCCGGCAGCAGCTCCAGACCGGCCCCCACAGCCCCGGCGAGTACCGCGCCAACGGACCGCTCTCGCACATCCCGGGCTTCTACGATGCCTTCGACGTGCAGGAGGGCGACGCGCTCTACCTCGCCCCGGAGGACCGGATCGAGCTCTGGTAGCGGCCCGCCGCTCCCCGCGCTGACGCACCGAGGCGGGCGCTCTCACGACGAGGGCGCCCGCCTCGTGTCGTTGGCCCCGTCCGCCTCGGCGCCGCGGCGGGGACCCTCGTGGCGAGCGCGGGCGTGAGCGCCCCATGAGCGAGCCCGAGACCTACGCGTTCGGCCCCGGTCCGGACGTCCCGAACCACGACTGGCCGCTCGTGCTGTACCGCGGCGCGCTGCGTGGCACGGACGCCTCGGGGGCGATCCGCCGGCTCGGCGCGAACGGCTGGGGCGGGGCGTGGACGGACGGCGTCTACCCGTTCACGCACTACCACAGCAACGCGCACGAGGTGCTGGCCGTCGTCGCCGGCACGGCGCGCCTCCGGTTCGGTGGGGTCGAGGGCGCCGACGTCGACGTCGAGGCGGGCGACGTGGCGGTCCTCCCGGCCGGCACCGGCCACCGGCGGCTCGACGCCAGCGCTGACTTCTCAGTCGTCGGGGCGTACCCGGCGGGGCAGCACGACTGGGACCTCCGCCGGCCCGAGCAGGAACAGGCTCCGGTCCCGCGCGCCCGGGTGCAGCAGGTGCCCCGGCCGGAGGCCGATCCGGTCTACGGCGCCGACGGGCCGCTCCTCGACCTCTGGCCCGCCGTGTGATGGACGCCGACGTGATCGTCATCGGCGCCGGGCTGACCGGCCTCGTCGCCGCCGCCGAGGCGGCCGAGGCGGGGCGCCGCGTGGTCGTGGTGGATCAAGAGGGACCGCAGGACCTCGGCGGCCAGGCGTGGTGGTCGTTCGGCGGCCTCTTCCTCGTCGACTCGCCCGAGCAGCGGCGGATGCGGATCCGCGACTCCCGCGACCTCGCGTGGCAGGACTGGCTCGGCACGGCCGGCTTCGACCGCGACGACGACGCGTGGCCGCGCCGCTGGGC
>JAAXJP010000371.1 GCA_012269805.1 Rubrivirga sp. | reverse complement strand
CCCCGGCCCGCGGGGCGGCGGCGGCCCGCCGGGCGGCGGGGGGGGGGGGGGGGGGCCGGGGGGGGGGGGCCGGTCGGCCGTGGTTAGTGGAGCGGACCCGGGGACGGAACGTAGCGGTTGACGATGGCGTCGGCCGCCCGGTAGGCCAGCGCGCCGACCGTCCCCGTCGGGTTGTAGCCCGCGTTCTGGGGGAAGACGCCGGCGCCCATCACGAACACGTTGTCCACGCCCCACACCTGGAGGTCCGGGTTGACCACGCTCGTCTCGGGGTCGGTGCCCATCACGGTCCCGCCCGTGTTGTGCGTCGTCTGGTACGGGACGATGCTGTAGTGGTCCGAGAGCCGGTCCACCTTGACGTGCGAGGGGCCCATGGCCCGCGCGATCTCGGCGGCCCGGTCGGTCAGATACTCCGTCATCCGCCGCTCGTTGCCGCCCCAGTCGAACGTCATCCGCAGCAGCGGCTGGCCGTAGGCGTCGGTGTAGGTCGGGTCGAGGTCGAGGTGGTTGCCGCGGTAGCTCATGACCGAGCCCTGGCTCACGATCGTCGCCGAGCGGTTGAAGTAGCGGGCGACGGCCCGCTTCCACTCCGGCCCCCACGACGGCGTCCCCTCCGGGACCGGGTGCGTGTTGATCGGGCGGTGGCCCGTGATGTAGAGCCCGAGCGAGGCGCCGTCGACGAACCCGAGCCCGGCGTGGTCGAAGTTGTCGCCGTTGAAGTCGTCGACGACCGTCCCCATCGCGCCGGCCCCGGCGAACGTGTTGAGGTCCTCGTCGTCGTAGAACACGGTCGCGCTCGTGACGGCCTGGTAGGCGTAGTTCCGGCCGACCGTCCCGCGCCCCGTCGCCGGGTCGTACACCTCGCCGATGCCGGAGAGCATGAGGAGGCGGGCGTTGTGGAGCCCGTAGGCCGTGAGGAGCACGATCTCGGCCGGCTGCTCCACCTCCCGGCCCTCGGCGTCCACGTAGAGCACGCCGGTCGCGCGCGTCCCGTCGTCGCTCATGAGCACGCGCGTCACGTGGGCCCCCGTCCGGAGCTCGAAGTTCCCCGTCTGGACCGCGGCCGGGATCACGGTCGCCTGCGGGCTCGCCTTGGCGTAGATCTCGCACCCGAACCGCTCGCAGTACCCGCAGTAGTGGCAGGCCCCGAGCGTCATGCCGTCGGGGTTCGTGTACTCCGTCGTCGAGTTGGACGACGGGCCGGGGAACGGGTGGAGCCCCAGCCCCTCGGCGGCCTCCTTGTAGAGGTGCTGGGCGTAGCTCGTCTTCATCGGCGGGTTCGGGTACGGCCCGCGCGGCCCCTCGAACGGGTTCCCGCCGGGCTGGACCTCACCGTGGAGGTTGCCCGCCACGCCGCCCGTCCCGCACGTCCGCTCGAACCGGTCGTAGTAGGGCGCCAGCTCGTCGTACGTCACGCCCCAGTCCTGGATCGTATGCCCCTCGGGGAGGACGCCCTCGCCGTAGCGCTCGACCGATCGGCTCCGGATCTCGAACGTGTACGGGAGGAACCGCCACGTCTGGCCGTTCCAGTGGACGCCGGCCCCGCCGAGACCCTCGCCCAGGAGGAACGACCCGAGGGTCCGCATCGGGAGCGCCCGCTGGCCGTCGTGGTTCCGGAACGTGACCGTCTCGCGCGAGAGGTCCTGCATGAGCTCGTAGCGGACGGCGTAGCGGAGCTCGTCGTGGATGTGGGGCGGCTGGAAGTCGGGCTTGGTCGCGCGGTACCGGCCGCGCTCGAGGCCGACGACGGAGAGGCCGGCGCGGGCGAGCTGGTGGGCGAGGATGCCGCCGGTCCAGCCGACGCCGACACAGACGGCGTCGACGGGGGGGAGTCGGTGGGCCATGAGGGGAAAGGTCTGAAGTGTAAGGGGGGAGGGCGGTCAGTGGCCGCCGTCGTGGGAGTGGCCGCCGTCGTGCCCGCCGCCGCCGTCTGAGTCGTCGTGGCCGTCGCCACCGTCCCCATGACCGTCGTCGCGGGGCTGGGGCGTGATCGTCGCCATCCCCTTCGGCCCGCCGCCGTGGTCGTGCCCGTGGCCCATGCTCACCTCGCCCTGCTGCACCTGGGCCAGGCTCGTCGGGCCGGGCGCGTGGTCGACGCCGTAGTCCTCGATGATGTCTTCGTACTCGCCCACCACGCCGGGGAACCCGATCATCGTCCAGGCCGCCATGTCGGCGTTGCCGCCGTAGGCCGGGTCGGCGAAGTAGCCCTCGACGGTGTTGGCGTGGAGCAGCTCCCAGAACCGCGCTAGCACGGCGTCGGGCACGCCGGCCAGGTGGACGTCCCCGGCTTCGAGGTCGTGGAGGAACTCGTCTTGGAGCACGGGGCCGATCTCGGCGAACGGGAGGCCGGTCCGCCGGACCCAGTAGTCGTCGATCTCGCGCATCGAGAGGCGGTACACCTCGCGCGGCGCCAGCCGGAGCTGGTAGCCCTGCTCGGGCGTGCCGACGGCCCACGGCCCCTGGCCGTAGTTCTTGGCGAACGCCCCGTAGGCCCCGTCGAGCTGGCCGTCGATGAAGTAGGCCACGCCGGCCTCCTTCGCGCCCGGCCCCAGCTCGTCGGCCGGGATGAGCCGCGCGACCGCGGCCTCGACGAAGGCGGCCTCGGGCTCGGTCAGGAACACGTAGGCTTGGTCCTCGCCGAGCGCGCCGCCGCGGGCGCGGCGCTTGGGGCGCGGCGCGGCCTCGGCGGGCACGACCGCCACGGCCGCGCCGGCGCCGAGCACGCCCATGGACTTGAGGAACGAACGGCGGGAGTCGGGTCTAGGCATCGGAGGTGGAGGAAAGAGGGGAGGGCGCCTCGGTGACCTCGACCGTCGCCAGCGCGCCGTCGTCGGGCTCGCGGCGGACGCGGAGCCACACGCCCGCCTCGCGGTCCGAGCGGCGGAGCGCGTCGAGCACGGGGGCCGTGGCCTTGGGGTCCAAGAGCGTCACCCGGCCGTCGGCGTCGACGAGTGCGTAGCCGCTCTCGATGCAGTGGCCCATCTGGGAGCACGCCGTCGTGTGCGCGCGGGCGCGCTCGGCGTACTCGTCACGCGGGTACTTCCGGAGGCAGGCGATGTCGAGGACCCAGCCCTCGGCGGTTTCGGGATGCATGGGACTAGAGGTTCGGGGCGAGGGGGATGACGACGCCGCCGATGACGGACCACGGGCTCGCGTCGTCGAGGTAGAGCCGGCCGCCGCGGGGGACCTCGTCGCCCGCGTCCGGGAGACCCGTCAGGTAGTCCAGCAGGACGTACACGCCGACGTCGCGGAGGAAGGAGGCCCCCGGCCGCCCCTCCGGCAGGCCCGCGAGCGGGTAGCCCGTCGCGGCGAGCTCGAGGTTGAACCGCTGGACGTAGGTGCCGTCGTCGTCGGGCCGGGCGGCCGGGCCGAACTGGTCGACCACGCCGAGGCCCACGGCGGCCCAGCCGCCGAGCTGTGCCCGCTCCACGAGCGCGAGGTCGAGGGAGACCTCGACCAACGGGGCGTTCGCGGCCACGGCGCCCTCGCCGAGCGACTCCGCGCTGTACCCCGTGAACGGGTTCGAGTCGGTGTCGGCGAACGGCGTCCAGAGAACCTGGAGCCCGAGCGACGTCCGGGGCAGCCGCGTCGGCACGGCGACGGTGGCGACCAGGAGCACCTGGGCGTCGGGGTCCAGCTCGCGGACCTCGCCCGTCGCGAGGTCGCGCACGCGAGGCCCGCCGAAGGCGTTGCCCACCGCCACGCTCGGCTCGAACGTGACCGAGGGCGTGCAGAGCAGCCCGCCGCACCCGTCGTCTTGGGCCGCGGATTGGGGGGAGAGCGCCAGGGCGGCGAGCAGCAGGGCCGCCACGGACCCCCGCCAGCGGGCGGCAAGAGGGGCGCCGGGCGCGGCGCTCGCGCGAGGGGCAGCGTGTAGACGGGCACACATCGGGGCGGGCGTCAGGCGAGGGGGCGGCGCGGGACCGTCGTCCGCTCCGGGACGGCCTCGTCGCCCAAGAACTCACGGTTCCGCATCACGGTCGAGAGCGTGCTCAGCGCCAGGAACCCGAACCCGACCTTCGCGACGACGTCGAGGACCGTGAACAGCCCGGCCTCCCAGGCGTCGCCGACCACGTCTAGCCCCTCGGGGCTGAGGATCCAGACGAGCGGGTACATCGTCCACAGGAACACGTGGACGCCCACGAGCCGCCTGAACGCGCCCGCCGACTGGGGGTGGGCCGCGACGGCGCTCCGCCGGTACGGCCCGAGGAGCATGTAGGCGATGGCGAGGTAGGCCCCGCACGAGACGAGGTACCACGTGATGGCCGTCGCGTCCTCGGGGAGCACGGTCGCGATGAACCCGGTCCCGATCATGAAAGCGTTGGCCCCGATGAGCTGGGCCGCCAGCACGTTCCGGCTCGACGCGACGAGCGTGAGGTCGAGGAGCAGCAGCGGCGTCGTCAGGAACCACGTCGCGTAGCGGACCCACGTCGTCCGCGTCCCGTCGGCCGAGACGTAGGCGCCGTACCCCATCGCCATCGTGAGGTAGAGGGCGAAGGCGACCAGGCAGATGAAGAAGTTCAGCGTGTAGAGGATCTCGCGGGGCCGGTGATCGGCCTTCGCCGCGCCGACCCCGAAGAGCACGGAGCCGAGCGCCATCGCCGCCGTGCCGATCCAGTACCAAGTCGCCGCAGTCATGGGGGAGTGGAGAGGGGAGGCACATAGCTACTGAGCCCATCCCTGTCGCGTCTCGTCCTCAACCTGAAAATGCGCTCAGGTTGACTTGGATCATGGTCTTCCCGAGCGCGGGCCCTGGGCGGCCTCGCCCCGGCGGCGTCCCCGGCGGCGTCCCAGGCGGCCAGTTAGCGACTCGTCAGTGGCCTGGCCCGCGCGCTCCATCCCCAGCCCTCACGATGCGACCCTCCCTCCGGGCGCCCGACGCCGCGCGCCCGGGCTCCCGCGCGCGACGCACCGGCCCGCCGGTGGGCGGTCGGGGCGAGACGGGCCAGCGCCGGTCAGTCCGACCCGTGCAGGCAGGGGAGGAGGACCCAGAACGTCGCGCCAAGGCCGGGGCCGGGGCTGGCGCACCCGACCGACCCGCCGTACCCCTCGACGATGGCCTTGACGATGGCGAGGCCGAGCCCGCTCCCCGGCTCGGCCTGGACTTCGGGCGTGTCGGCCCGGAAGAACCGGTCGAACAGCCGCTCGCACGTGGCCTCGTCGAACCCGGCGCCCGTGTCCTCGACCTCGAGCCGGGCCGACCCGCCGACGTGCCCCAGCCGGACCGAGACCCGCCCGCCCTCGGGCGTGTACTTGACGGCGTTCCCGACCAGGTTGTCGACGACCTCGGCGAGCGGGGCGGCCTCGGCCGCGAGCCGGACGCCGGGCTCGGCCGACACGTCGAGCGCGAGCCCGCGCGCGGCGGCCTCGGGCCGGAGCCGCCCGGCACGCTGGCGGACGAGCGCGCCGAGGTCGAGCCGGGCGTCGGGCGTCTTCTCGAGCGACTCGGCCCGGGCGAGGTGGAGGAGGCCCTGGACCGTCCCCGTCATCTCGGCCACGTCCTCGACGACCCGGCCCAGCGTCTCGCGGTAGGCCTCGGGCTCGCGCTCTCGGCGGAGCGCGACCTCGGCCTCGCTCCGGAGCGTCGCGAGCGGCGTCAGGAGCTCGTGGGCCGCGTTCGCGGTGAACCGCCGTTCCCTCGCGACCGACGCTTCGAGGCGGGCGAGGAGCCCGTTGAACGTCTCGGCCAGGTCCGTCAGCTCGTCGCGCGTCTCGAAGTCTGACGGGAGCCGCCCGCCGAGTCGGCCGCCGTCGGCCGCGAGCCGCCCGGCCGCGTCGGTCAGCACGGCGACCGGGCGGAGCGCCCGACGCGCGAGCCACCACCCGGCCCCCAGCGCGAACAACACGCCGAGCGCCACGCCGAGCGCCAGCGTCCGGCCGAGGTCGCGGAGCTCGCGGTGCCGGCTCCACTCGACGCCCGAGACCTCGACGTAGCCCGCGAGCGCGCCGGACGGCGCCCGGAGCGGCTCGACGAGCGACCGGAGCGGCTCGCCCGCCCACTCCCGGCTCGCCCGGAGCGCGTCGCCGCCCTCGGGGAGCGCGACGCCGAGTGGGGGCCGCCCGCGCACGTTCTGGGAGGCGAAGGCCACGTCGCCGTCGGGCGTCAGCACGCGGACGAACGTCGCGTTCGGCCCGTCTAGCCGCGTCGCGACGGCCGCCGTCGAGGCGAGCGCGTCCGCGTCGACGCCGCCCTCGCCGACGGCCAGGAGGGGGACGACGGCCTCGAGTTCGTGGTCGAGGTGCCGGTCGAACGAGCGGTGCGCGGCGGCGTGGAACCCGACGTAGCAGAACACGGCGAACGCGCTGAGCAGCAGGAGCAGCGTGAGCGCGTACCACAGCGCGAGCCGGGCCGAGATCGGGAGCGGGGGGAGCGGCGAATTGGGGCAGAAAGCAAGTAGGCGCATCCTACCCGCCCCGGGCGCCGTGCGGCGGG
>JAAXJP010000599.1 GCA_012269805.1 Rubrivirga sp. | reverse complement strand
ACGCCGTCGCCGTAGAACCCGTACGGGGGCGTCCAGCCGAACGCCGTCGCCGGGTCCAGCGACTGGTACCGCTCCACGAGCTGTCGGTCGGCGGGGGAGAGGGCCGCGAGCGCCTCCGGGTCGGCCGCGATCGAGTCGACGAGGGCCATGGCCTCGCCGGCCGGGATCGGGAGCGCGTCGGCGGCGAACTGGGGGACCGTCCCGAGCGTGGCCTGCCGTCGGACGAAGTCCGAGAGCGGGCTCCCGATCTGGAGGAGCCCCTCGCGCTGGGCGAGGGCCGAGCCCGGCAGCAAGAGCAGGGCGAAGAGACAGAGGCGGCGGACCATGGGGCGGGGGGAGACCGCCGAAAGCTACCCCCGCCTCGGGCGGAGGCCGGAGGCCGCCGGGTGCCCCGCGCCTCTAGTCGTCCGTGATTCGGAGGACCGGGTCGTCGTCCTCCAGGTCTTCCTCGTTCTTCAGAACGGCCGTCAGGATGAGGTAGGGGATGACGGCGGCGAAGTTGGTGAAGATGGCCGCGACGACCCACCCGATCCGGACGACGGTCGGGTCGAGGCCGAAGTAGTTGGCCATCCCCGCGGCGACGCCGGTGATCTTCCGGTTTTTCCGGTCCTTGGCGAGGCGCGTACGGCCCGCTTTCCGCGCGGCGGCGCGGCGCTCGAACGCCTCGTCGGTCACGCGCCCGGCGGCGCGGCCGGCCGTCCGCAACGCCTTCTCGGCCTGGCGGAACGCCTTCGACGCCGCCCTCCCAGCCGCGTCGTTCGTCGACGTCTCGCTCCGGGGCGCCCGGCCGACCGTCTTCCGCGCGGCCCGCCGCTGCTGCTGGCGCCGCCGCGCCGCCCGCTTCCGCGCCTTCTTCCGCCGCCGCGCCGCCGGGCTCCACGAGAGGACCCCGAAGCCGGTCAGCATGATGAGGACGGCCGCGAAGATGGGGAGGACCTGGACGAGGTTGTAGAGGACCGCGCTGCCGAGCGGGAAGAGGCCCAGCAGCTGCAGGCTGTAGAGCGCGCCGAGGCCGATCAGGCCGATCCCCGAGGCCGTCTGGAGGTTCCAGAACCCGGCCTCCTTCTCTTCCAGCTCCTCCTCCTCGAGCTCCTGCTCGGCCATGAACGCGACGATGTCGTCGTCGGTGACGAAGCCGAACTCGTCGTCGTAGGCCTCGGTCTCGGGCGTACGGCCGCGGCGTCGGGAGCGGGTGGACATGGGGGCCGGAGGGGAGCGAGCCAAACTACGTCCTCGCCCCGCCGACTGTTGCGGCAGGGCCGTGCGGGCCGCCCCAGGGCGACCGATGGCAGACCGCCCGATCCACGAGCGGTCGACTCCCCCCGCCTCGGCAGTACGGCGGACGGGATCGCGTCGCGCCCCCGGCACGTCGCAGCGGCGACCGGTCCCCATCGCGACCGGCGTTACCGATCCCTACGTCTCCATGTCCGACCGCCCCGTCCGCGTCCTCTTCGTCTGCCTCGGCAACATCTGCCGGAGCCCGCTCGCCGAGGGGCTCTTCCAGCAGAAGGTGACCGAGGCCGGCCTGGCCGACCGCGTCGTCGTCGACTCGGCCGGGACCGGCGGGTGGCACGTCGGGGCGCCTCCGGACCGCCGCATGAGCGCGACTGCCGCTGACCGCGGCACCGACCTCTCGAAGCTCAAAGCCCGCCAACTCGAACGGGCCGACCTCGACGAGTTCGACCACGTGTTCGTCATGGACAAGTCGAACCTCCACGACACGCTCGCCCTCGACCCCGATGGCGACCACGGCACGCGCGTCCGCCTCTTCCGCGAGTTCGACCCCGAGCCGGGCGACTTCCAGGTGCCCGACCCGTACTACGGCGGCCCCGAGGGCTTCGACCGCGTCTACGATATCGTCGACCGGACGACCGACGCCATCCTCGACCGGCTCCGCGACGTCTACGACTGGGGCGACGAAGAGTGAGCGGGGCCGCGACTCCGCCCGCCTCGGACACGTGACGGAGCGTGGGCGTTGGTGGAGGAGACCCCACCGCGTGCTCATGGCTCTCGAGCTCCCCGACCCCGTCCGCTCCGTTCTCGAATCCGCCGCCGGCGACGTCCAGCTGGTGCAGCCCGTCGGTGGGGGCGACGTGTCGCACGCGGCGCGCGTCGAGACGGGCGGGGGCGCCGTGTTCGTCAAATGGGCCGAGGGCGAGGCCGGGCGGACGTACGTGGCCGAGGCCGAGGGGCTGGCGGCGCTCGCCGAGGCGGCCGGACCCGACCTCGTGGTGCCGGCTCCGCTCGCCACGCGCGCCCCGGACGCCGACGGGCCGGGCGTCCTCGTGCTTCCGTGGATCGAGGGCGGGCACCCGACGGTCGTCGGCTGGCGGCGCTTCGGGGCGGCCCTCGCCGACCTCCACCGCGCCGACGCGCCCGGCGTCGGGTACGGGTGGGACGTCGACAACTGGATCGGGAGCAAGCCGCAGCGGAACGGCTGGAGGACGTCGTGGCCGACGTTCTTCGGCGAGCACCGCCTGAGGGCGCAGGCCGAGACGGTCCGCGAGCGCGGCGCGTGGGACGCGGCCTGGGACGGGCCGCTCGACGCGCTGATCCGGCGTCTGCCGGAGCTCCTTCCCGAGCACCCGCCGCGGTCGCTCCTCCACGGTGACCTCTGGGGCGGAAACGCCGTGCCCACCGCCGACGGGCGGTTCGCGCTCATCGACCCCGCCGTGTCCGTCGGCCACCGGGAGGCGGACCTGGCCATGACCGAGCTGTTCGGGGGCTTCGACGGCGCGTTCTACGAGGCCTACCAGAAGGCGTGGCCGCTGGAGCCCGGGTACGAGACGCGGCGGGAGATCTATAACCTGTACCACCTCACCAACCACCTCACCCACGGCGCCGGCTACCGCGCGCCCGTCGAGCGGACGCTCCGTCGGTTCGGCGGCTGACCCCGCGACCGGACGGCGTCGACCTGCCGGGTCGGCGCCGAGGCGGACGGGGTGAGGAGATCCCGCGCGATCTCGCGGTGCGCGCACGATCCGCCCGTCCCAGACCGATGTTGAGTGAGGACCCGACCCCACCACCCGTGCGCCTCTTCGCCGTCGCCCTCCTCGGGGGGCTCTTCGCCGCTGCCGCCCCCGCCCAGACGCCCGTGTTCCCGGGGCTCACCGGCGAGACACTCCTCGACTCGCTCCGCGCCACCTACACGCCGTTCCGGACGCTCGGCTACAGCACCCCCATCTCGGCCCGCGACCGGCTCTACCAGTACGAGCAGGACACCGATGGCGAGGTGTGCGGCGTCTACACCGGCTTCTGCATCCAGCTGACCCCTGGCGAGGACCCCTCGAGCGACGCCTTCAGCAAGGGGATCAACGCTGAGCACACGTGGCCGCAGTCGCTCGGCGCCGGCGACGAGCCGGCGCGGTCGGACCTCCACAACCTGTTCCCCGCGAGGGAGAACGTGAACTCGGCCCGTGGCAACAAGCCGTTCGGCGAGATCCAAGACACCCAGACGACGACGTGGTACCGCGGCGCGGCCTCGCAGTCGGCGATCCCGATGGCGGACATCGACGAGTGGAGCGAGAACCGGTCGGGCGTGTTCGAGCCGCGGGAGGACCACAAGGGGAACGCCGCCCGTGCCGTGTTCTACTTCTACACGAGCTACCCTGATGAGATCACGGCGGCTGGCGATGCCTTCTTCGACGAGATGGTGCTGGACCTGGTGAGCTGGAACGACATGGACCCCGCCGACGACGAGGAGCGCGCGCGGAACGAGTGGATCGCGACGCTCCAGCGGTCGGAGAACCCGTTCGTGCTCGACGCCACGCTCGCGCGGCGGGCTTTCGCCCCGGAGACCGTCGCCGCCGAGGACGGACCGGGCGGGATCGCGGTCGAGCTCTACCCGAACCCCAGCGCGGGGCGCGTGACGGTCGCGGCTGAGGGCGCGCGCGAGCTCCAGGCGGAGGTCGTCGACCTGCTCGGGCGCCGCGTCCGGCTCGCGACGGCGGCACCGGGCGCGGGCCGGCTCGCCCTCGACCTCGGCGAGGCGCCGGCCGGCGTCTACGTCGTCCGGGTGACGGCCGATGGGGCGACCGCCACCCGACGCGTGACCGTCGCGCGGTAAGGCCCTCCGCCTCGGTGCCGAGGCGGACGGAGGCGCGATCCATCGAGCGGTGGCGCGGCGGGGGCGTAGCTTCGGGCTCAGATCTGCCCCCGAACTCGTCCGGTGACTCGTCTCGCTCGCGTCTCGCTCTTAGCGGTTGGGGTAGCCCTCCTCTCGGCCCTCGCGCGCCCCGCGTCGGCCCAGCCGGCGGATCTGTCCCCGGTCGATCTCGACCTCGTCGAACCGCTGATCCAACGGGGGCGCTGGGTCTGGCTCGGCGACAGCTTCTCCGTGCCGAGCCCCGCCCGGGTCTCGGTGGGCACGCTCGCGACGTGGCCGCTCGACCGGCTCGGGGCCGCGTTCGTCGGGGGGCACTCCATGTTCGCCCGCCTCTACCCGACCGGGCCGGGTGCGCGCTTCGTCATGGCGGAGGAGGGCTACGCCGTGGCCCGCGGGAGCGCGGGCGAGGGGACCATGGGCGTCCCCGTCTTCCGACTCGCGGAGTGGGAGCTCCGGGCCGGCTCTTCCGCACTGGGGGATCTGGCGGTCCGGCTCGGGTTCTTCGACGAGGGCCACGCGGGAGTGGCCGGCCAGGCCTTCGTGAACGCCAGGGTCCGGCCGCTTGTATACGCGCACGGCGGCGTTCAGGCGTCTGGGCAGCTCCGCCTGAACGGCGTCGAGAGCGCGCTCCCGACGTCGGGGTTCGCCCTGGGCGCGGCGACGGTGCTGGACGGCCGGCTTGCCGAGCTCCCGCTCGAGGCGTCGGTCTCGTCGTCGGGGTTCGCCCACGTCGCCGGGACCCTCATCGAGGGAGAACCCGGGCACTACGCCCAGTTCTTTGGGGACTCGTCGTGGAGCTACTGGGGGTACGCACAAGACGCATCGCCGACGTTGCCCGACTCCGCGAAACGGTTCCGGACGGACGATCTCGCCGACATTCTAGAGGCGACTACGCTCGACCCGTCGCAACCCTCGGTCGCCGTCCTGTACCTCGCTCCCGAGTTTCGCGCCGTGTCGGACCTGCTCGCGACGATCGAGGCGGCCGTCGCGCGGACCCGAACGGCGTACGCGCGGGCCGGCCTGCCAGAGCCGGTCGTGTTGTTGCTCCACCCCCACGCGGTATCGACCGCCGCGACCGACACCCCGGAGAAGAACGAGCGGGCCGGCCTCGTGATGCGATCGATCGCTTTGGGAGACCCTGGGGTCGCGTTCTTCTCGCTCTACGAGGCGACGGACGGCGTCGTATTCGACGGCCGCCCGGAGGCGCGGGACTGGCTCCTCGCCTCCGAGAAAGCCGACCTCTCGTACGGGATCCACGTGACCGGCCGGAACGGTCCGCTCCGGCTCGTTGCCGACTACGGCGCGAACCTCCTCGACGACGCTCGGCTCCACCCGACGACCGCAGGAGCGGCGTTTTTCTCGGCCTTGCTCTACGAGGGAATCACGGGGCGGCCGGTCTCGTGCGAGGCGCCGGCTGAGGGCAGCGGAGCCGCGCCGCTGGCGCCCAACCCCGCTCGCCCGGGAGGCCGCGTTCGTGGGGCGGAGGCGGGCGTGCCGGTGTTCGACGTGCTGGGCCGGCTGATGGGGACGGTCGGGCCAGATGGGACCTTCGCGGCGCCCCGGGTCCCCGGGGTCTACCTCGTCGATGGCCGGCGGCTCGTGGTGCACTAGTCGGTCCGCAGAACCGCCCGTCGACGATCGGGTCGGCGGCTCAGGCCGCGGCCGGGAGCGCGTCGAGCGAGAACGCCTCGAGCGTGTCGAGCACGACGTCGGCCTCGCGGAGTTGGCGCGCGTCGTAGCGGCCCGTGGTCACGGCGACGACCCTCGACCCCGCGGCCCGGGCGCACGCGATGTCCCGCGGCGTGTCGCCGATGACGACGAGCTCCGCCGTGGTCACCTCGCGGCCGTAGCGTTCGGAGGCGCGCCGCGCGGCGACGGCCGGCAGCGCGTTCCGATCCGCGTCGTCGCTGCCGAAGGCGCCGAACGGGAGCTCGGACTCGCCCAGCCCGATCCGCCCGACCTTGGCGTAGGCGAGGGGCTCGAGGTTGCCCGTGAGCATGCCCACCTCGGCGCCCTCGTCGGCCAGGCGGCGGACGAGGCCGACGGCGCCGGGGAGCGCCTCGACCGTGGCCTCGGGCAGGTTCTGCTCCATCTCCCGCTGGTACAACTCGCCGAACCGGTCGGCCTGGTCCGGGGTCACGTCGAGCCCGCAACGCCGGCCCGCCTCCAAGACCTCGCGGAAGATCTGGCGGTCGGTCTTGCCCGAGAACGTGATGTCGGAAAAGTCGAACGTCTCGCCGGCGAGCGCCGCTAGCGCGGCGTTGACGGACTGGCGGCCGACGCCGTTCGACTGGAGCAGCGTGCCGTCGATGTCGAAGAGGAGGACGGGCATACAGGGGCGGGGG
>JAAXJP010000718.1 GCA_012269805.1 Rubrivirga sp. | reverse complement strand
GTCCCCAGCAGCGCGAAAAAGGGGACGGCGAAAAACCGGTTGACCGCCTCTTGCCCGTGCTCCTCCCCCTCCCGCTCCTCGTCGCCGACGACCTGGACGAACGCGGCCCCGGCCGCGAACGCCACCAGCAGCTCGTCGCTGTGGATCAGGCGCCCGACCCCGATCGCCAGGAGCGACACGGCGACGGTGTACACGAGCCGCCAGTCGTCCTCGATGAGCCCGCGGGCCTCGGCCGTCTGGAGCGCGCGCCCGGCCGCCCACCCGACGCCCAGCCCGAGCGCCGTCGCCGCGCCGACTTCCCACAGCACCGTGTGGAGCAGCCAGTGCTCCAGCGCCGCGCCGGCCGGCCGGGTCAGGAGGAGCAACGGGAGGAGGACCAAGAGGTACCCCAGTCCGTCGTTCGCGCCCGACTCGAGTGAGATCGTGTGGCGGAGCCGCTCCGGGAGGTGCCGCTCGGCCACGGCGCCCGTCACGATCGGCGTCGCCGCGACGGGGTCCGTCGGCGTCACGATGGCGCCGACGAGCGCCGCCCGCGTCCAGTCCAGCCCGAGCGCGAGGTGCACGACGATCGTGCTGACGCCCCACATCAGCGGCATCCCGAGGCCGACGAGGACGGCCGCGGTCCGCCACCGCCCGCGGACGTAGGCCCGCGGGAGCCGGAGCGCCACGCTCACGAGCCCGACCGCCAGCACGAGCCGGGTCGCGCGCTCGAACCACAGGTGGTGGTCCTCGCCGAGCGGGTCGAGAAGGCCGAGCCCAGCGGGCCCGAGCGCGACCCCCACGACGAGCGCGAGGAGCGTCGGCGGGGCGGCCGAGCGGGCCAGCCGGGCCGACACCAGACCGAGGCCGAGCACGAGAGCCCCCAGCGCGGCGACGGCGACGTTGAAGGGGTCCATGGTGCCTCGGGCGGGATCAGGCCCGCACGTCGGCGAGCGGCGCGAGGTCGAACTCGGGCAACACCTTCTCGCCGAACGTCTCGACGAAGGCCTCCTGGTTTTTCCCGACTTGATGGATGTAGACCGCGTCGGCGCCGGCGTCGAAGAGGCCCCGGATCCGCTCGACGTGGGTGCCCGGGTCCGACGACACGCAGACCTTCTCCTTCACGTCCTCTGGCCGGACGTACCGGGCCGCCTTCTCGAACTGGTCCGGCATGTTGAACTCGGTCGTCACCTTCGAGGCGAAGACGTTCGTCTTCCACTGGTCGAAGGCCATTTCGAGCGCCGCCTCGTCGGTCTCGGCCCACTGGTGCTTGGCCTGGACGTACACCGGCTTGCCCCCCCCGCCGTTGTCGCGGAACGCCTGGATCACGCCCTCGAGCACCTTCGGCGGGTGGCTGACGGTGATGAGCCCGTCGACCCACGGCGCGAGCCACCGCGCCGTCGGCGCCGTCACGGCCGCGCCGATCACGGTCGGCTCGACCTTCGGGAGCGAGTACAGCCGGCAGTCCTCGACGGTCACGAGCCCGCGGTGCGTGACGGTCTCGCCGCGCCACAGCGCCCGCATCACCTCGACCGACTCCTTCAGCCGCTCGTTGCGGAGGTCCTTGGCCGGCCACGGCTCGCCCGTGACGTGCTCGTTGAGCGCCTGGCCCGACCCCGTCGCGATCCAGAAGCGCCCGTCGAACATCTCGTTCAGCGTCGCGACGGCCTGCGCGATGATGGCCGGGTGGTACCGCTGCCCCGGCGCGTTGACGATCCCGTAGGTCAGTCCCGTCGCGTGCATCGCGGCGCCGAGCCAGCTCCACGCGAACCCACATTCGCCCTGGGCGCTGCTCCACGTGTGGATGTGGTCGGAGCACATGGCCGCGTTGAACCCGGCGTCCTCGGCCTGCTGGACGAGGCGGAGGAGCTGGCTCGGTGGAAACTGCTCGTGGGAGGCGTGATAGCCGATGGTGTGCATGGAGAAAGGCGGATAGGGGCAGGGGAGCCGGAGCGCGGGATGCGAGGACGGAGCGCGGCGGCCGCCCCTACATCTCTCGCTCGAGCCGGAACCAGCGGAAGCCGTAGCGGAGGAGCGTGACGGCGAGCGTGCCGTCCTCGATGGGCGGCGCGTCGTCGCCGGGGTCGAGGAGGTCGAGGGCCGTGCGGTCCGCGTACAGGCTCAGGTCGAGCGTGACGTCGGCCTCCCCGTCGCCGAGGTTGTGGACGGCGGCGACGGCCACGCCGTCCCGCTCGCAGACGTGGGCGAAGACGGCCTCGTGGTCCGTGTCGACGACGTGCCAGTCGCCGCGGCCGAACACGTCGGCCTCCTTCCGGGCGCGGATGGCCCGCTCCATCCACATCAGGAGCGAGTCCGGCTCGCGCCGCTGGCGATCCACGTTGACGTTCTGGTAGCGGAACGGGCCCCTGTCGATGACGGGCCGGATGGGCTCGTCGGAGGCCGTGAAGCCGGCGTTCTTCTTGTCCGACCACTGCATCGGCGTGCGGACGGCCGTCCGCTCCGGGAGGCTCAGGTCGTCGCCCATCCCGATCTCCTCGCCGTAGCGGATGACGGGGGCGCCGGGGAGCGACAGCATCAGGCTGTACGCCATCCGGACGCGGGCGGCGTCGCCGTCGAACATGGGCGGGACGCGGCGGCGCGGGCCCCGGTTGTAGACCCACATCTCCTCGCGGTCCGGCGCGAACGCCTCGGCGATCTCGTCGCGCTGGGCCTCGGTGAGCCGGGCGAGCGCCAGCTCGTCGTGGTTGCGGAGGAACGTGGCCCACTGGCCCGCCTCCGGCGGCTTCGGCGGGAGGAGGATGCCGCGTTCGAGCGGCGCCTTCGCCTGCCGCGCGAGGGCCAGGAACAGGTGCTGGTTCAGGACGAAGTTGAACAGCATGTGGAGCTTGTCCCCGTCGCCGAAGTAGTGCGGCGCCTTCTCGGGGTCGACGTTGGCCTCGGCCAGGAGGACCGCGTCGCCGCGGCGCCACGAGAGGAAGGTCCGAAAGTCGCGGAGGTACTCGTAGGGGTCGGCCGTGCCGGGGACTTCGTCGATCCCCTTGTGCTCGATGAGGAACGGGGCCGCGTCGATGCGAAAGCCGCTCACGCCGAGCCGGAGCCAGAACCCCATGACCCGCTCGATCTCGGCGCGGACGGCCGGGTTGGCGATGTTGAGATCCGGCTGGTGGGCGTAGAACCGGTGGAGGTAGTACTTCTTCGCCTTCCGGTCGTAGGTCCAGACCGTCTCCTGCTCACCGGGGAAGATCATCCCCTCGTCGTGGTCCTCGGGCCGCTCGTCGGACCAGACGTACCAGTCGTGGCGGTCGGAGGCGGGGTCGCGGGCCTCCTGAAACCACGGGTGCTGGTCCGAGGTGTGGTTCACCACGAGGTCGACGATCACGCGGAGGCCCCTGGCCTCGGCAGCGCGGACAAACTCGACGAAGTCGCCGAGCGTGCCGAGCCGGGGGTCGACGGCGTAGTGGTCGCAGACGTCGTACCCGTTGTCGCGGTTGGGCGTCGGGTAGAACGGGAGGAGCCAGACGCACGTCGCGCCAAGCCCGGCGATGTGGTCGAGCTTGGCCATGAGCCCCACGAAGTCGCCGACGCCGTCGCCGTTGGCGTCGTGGTAGGTCTCGACGTCGAGGCAGTAGACGACGGCGTCTTGATACCAACGGTCGCGGACGCTCATCGGTCGGCGTAGGCGATGGTGCTGAGGAGGCCGAGCTCGGCCTGCCGGCTGTCCAGCCGCGTGTGCTGGACGACGACGGGGACCGTGCTCTCGATGAGGCTCGCGTACTCGACCCCGCGCGGGACGGGCTCCGGGTCCTCGAGCTCGTCGAACCGGACGTGGACCGTCCGCCGGGCCGGGACGGTCACGCGGTACGGCCCGGCCGGCTCGCGATCGGCGAAAAACACGGTGACGGCGACGTCGGCGTCCTCGTCGCCGGCGTTGAGGACGCAGGCCGTCTCGTGGCTGTGGAGCGGCGCCGGGCCGGTCGAGCCGTCGGGGATGTAGCCCTCGGCGATGGCCCAGCGCGTGCGGCCGATGGGGTCGGGCATGAGGGAGGCGGGAGAGGGGCCCCGTGCCTACGGCCGCCCCCCCCCGGGGGTCCGGCGCGGCCGTGGGGGATCGCTCCACCTTCCTCACCGTGCGGCCCTCGGGAGCGGGGCCGGCCCTCGCTCCCGGCCGCCGCCTCGGCCGTCCTCCAAAGCGACGCTCCTGACCCCGCCCGCCTCGACCCCATCGCCGAGGCGGGCGGAGCGCGCGGCCTACCGGCCGCCCGCGGCGTCGGCGTCGGGCGCCTCTGCGGCGGCGGCCCCGCGCGGACCGGCGGCCTTGACGTAGCGCTCCAGCCACTGGTCCTCCTCCCAGAGCATGTGGAGGAGCGACTCGCGCCCGCGGTAGCCGTGGCTCTCGGCCGGGAGGAGGACGAGCCGGGCCGTCCCGCCGAGCCCCTTCAGCGCGCCGTAGAGCCGCTCGCTCTGGAGCGTGAACGTGCCCGGGTTGTTGTCGGCGTCGCCGTGGATGAGGAGGATCGGCTCGTCGATCTTCTCCGCGTGCATGAACGGGCTCATGCCGAAGTACAGCATCGGGTCGTCCCAGAACGTCCGCTCCTCGCGCTGGAAGCCGAACGGCGTGAGCGTCCGGTTGTAGGCGCCGGACCGCGCGATCCCGGCCCGGAACAGGTCCGAGTGGGCGAGGAGGTTGCCCACCATGAACGCCCCGTAGCTGTGGCCGCCGACGGCGACCCGGTCGGGGTCGGTCACGCCGCGCGCCACGCCGGCCGCGATGGCCGCCTCGGCGTTCATCACGAGTTGCTCGCGGAAGCTGTCGTTCGGCTCCGTCTCGCCCTCCCCAACGATCGGGAACGCCGCGTCGTCGAGCACGGCGTAGCCCCGCGTCACGAACGGGACGGCGCCCCAGTAGCTCACGTAGGTGAACTGGTGGGGGCTGTCGGACCGCTGGCCGGCCGCGTCGGCGCTCTTGTACTCGGTCGGGTAGGCCCAGACGAGGGTCGGGAGCGGGCCGTCGCGCTCGGCGTCGTAGCCCGGCGGGAGGTAGAGCGTCGCGCTGAGCGGGACGCCGTCGGCGCGCTCGTACTCGACGGTCTCCTTCTGGACGTCGGCCAGCTCGGGGTACGGGTGCGGGAAGGCCGTCACCGCGCGGACGTCGCCGGAGCCGAGATCTCGCACGTAGTAGTTCGGCGGGTCGGTGACCGTCTCGCGCTGCGTGAGCAGGAGCTCCGCGTCGACGTCCAGGAAGTCGACCGGGCGCTCGTAGTACGGGGCCTCGGAGCGGAAGAGCTCGGTCGCCTCGCCCGTCTCGAGGTCGAAGCGGCGGACGAACGGCCGGTTGCCCTCGGGCGAGGCGCCCTGGCCCTCGAGGAAGAGGTCGCCGTCGTCCATCAGCAGGACGCGGTGGCCGGCGTCGTTGAGGACGGTCATCGGCTGGCCGGGATCGTTGTAGCGGTCCTCGAACGAGTACGAGAAGACCGTCTCCGGTTCGGCGTCCAGGTCGCTCGGGTCGAGCCGGTACCAGTTGACCTGCCGCGTCTGCCAGTAGTAGTCGATGGCGAGGGCCGTGTCGTCGTCGCCCCAGACGAGGCCGCTGTAGCGGAGCGGGAGCGCGACCCACGCCTCGGGCGCGCCCTCGAACGGCGCCTCCAGGAGGTAGAGCTGGTCGCGGACGTCCGCCTCGGCGCTCGCGTCGCCGCCGTCCTGGGCCTCGGTCCACACGAGCGTGGCCGGCGCGTCGGCCCGCCATCCAGCCGACCGGGGGCCCGTGGGGACCGAGCCGAAGGCGATCGGCACCTGCTCAGCGACGGGCAACTCGGCGACGGTGTGGACCACCGCGCCCGTCGCGAGGTCACGGACCTCGATGTCGTTGGCGAATCGGGACCACGGGACGAGGTACGAGTACGGCCGCTGGCGGGCCTCCGTGAGGAGGTACAGGCCGTCCGGCGACACCTCGAACGACGTGTAGACCCCCTCCGGTGCGACGCCCTGGGCGTGCTCGGTGGGCGACAGCGGGACGGCGACGAGCGCGCTCGTGAAGTAGTGGTCGAAGAGCCGCTCGTCGAACGGGCTCTCCAAGAGATCCTGGTACGTCCGCGCCGGCGCCGCCTCGCCCGTCGACTCCTGGACGACTGGGCCCGTGGGCACCGCCGACTCGGCCGGCGCCTCGCCGCGATCGTCCGGGACGACCCGGGCGACGAGGCCGTCGCTCGACGGCATCCACTCGAACGAGGCCCCCGGCGCCGCGTCGTTGATGGCGCTGCCGAGCGCGAGCCGGGCCCGCGCCGCCGCGGCATCCACGACCCAGAGCTCGACGCGGTCCTCGCGGTCGGCGAGGACGGCGAGGTGGGCGCCGTCGGGGCTCCACTGCGGGCTGCGGAGGCGAGCGCCGTCGGGGAAGCCCGACACGGCCCGCTCGCCCTCGCCCGGCACGTCGTTGCGCGAGCGGCCGGGGTAGCCGCGCGCGCGGCGGGGCCCCGGCGCCGTTGCCGACCCCGACTGCCCCGCCGCCGGCGCTGGCGGCGGCCCGGCCCGGC
>JAAXJP010000176.1:2563-23560 GCA_012269805.1 Rubrivirga sp. | reverse complement strand
GGGGGCCCTCGCGGTCCACACCGATCCGGCCGGCGCGCTGACTCCCCCCGCCTCGTCGCCGACACGGACGGTCGACGCAGTCGGGCAGCTGGTACTGGACGACAACGACTCCATGTTGGGCGCCTACGGCGACTGGGCCGCCGGGCTCGCGCCCGACCCGCCGCGCCTCTCGCTCCGCCGCGGCGGCTGGCCCCGCCTCGACGACTGGCGGACGGAGGCCCGCGCCCGCCTCCTCATGCGGATCGCTCCGCCCGAGGTCGCTGAACCACCGGTCGCCGAGTCCCTCGCCGAACGCGTCGCGGATGGCGTGCACGTCGAATCGCTCCGGTGGACGATGCCGTACGGGCCGCCGGTCGAGGGCGTCCTGCTCACGCCGGCCGATCTTGAGGGGCCGTTCCCCGGCGTCCTCGCGCTCCACGACCACGGCGGCGACAAGTGGCACGGCTGGCGGAAGATCGCGAGCGACGGGGACCCGGTCTCCCCAATGATCCGACGCCACTGGGACTGGCTGTACAGCGGCCGGCCGTGGGCCAACGAGCTCGCACGACGCGGCTACGCCGTCCTCGCGTTCGACGGGTTCGCGTTCGGGTGCCGGCGCGTCCGGCTGGCGGACGTGCCCGAGCGGATCCGCGGCGACCTCCCCCCCACCCCGCCGCAGACCGAGGACGAGATCCGCGCCTACAACCGGTGGGCCAGCCCGTACGAGAGCACGTTCGCGAAGTCGCTCCTCTCGGCCGGCACCACGTGGCCCGGCGTCACGCTCGCCGACGACCGCGCCGCGCTCGACGTCCTCGCCGCCCACCCAGCCGTCGACGCCGACCGGCTCGGGTGCGCCGGCCTCTCCGGCGGCGGCCTCCGGACGGTCTACCTCGGCGGCGCTGATCCGCGTATGAAAGCCGCCGTCTGCGTCTCGATGATGACGACGTGGCGCGACTTCGCCCTCCACAAGAGCCACACGCACACGTGGATGGCCTACCCGCCCATCCTCCCTACGGAGCTCGACTACCCCGAGGTTCTCGGCCTCCGCGCCCCGCTCCCAACGCTCGTCCAGATGAACCGCCAGGACCCACTGTTCACGTTCGAGGAGACCGCTCGCGCCGACGCCATCCTCCGCGAGGTCTATTCCCTCGCCTACGCGCCGGAGGCCTATACCGGCACCGTCTATGGGGGCGGCCACGCGTTTCCGGCGGCGCTTCAGGAAGACGCCTTCGACTGGCTCGACCGATGGCTGTGACTCGTACCCTTTCATGCGGCCCACCCCGCCTCGGCGTCGAGGCGGGTAGACTCGGGCGCGTGTTGCGCGTCCAGCAGAGCCCACCGGTGCTGAATCCCGTTGTAGGCCAACGAGATTCAGCACCTGTGGTCCAGCAGGGGCGTTGTGGTGGCTTGAGACTCGACCGCCATAGGGCCGTGGCCTGAACTCTTCAGGACGTAGGCCGGAGCACATAATCCCGAAGACCAGTGGTACTGGTCCCTACCTAGGGCTAGGCGCTCAGGGTTCGGCCAGCAGGCTCGAGGATCCGCCCCTCCCATGGTCGTAGCTGGTCTCGTGAGACAGGACCCGGAAGCGTCGATAGAACCGGAGGAGCCTGCGACGACACGATTGCTGGCTCGTCGCCGAGGTTCATGCTGACCACGACCCGGTCTGAACCGAGCCGGCGTTCGAAGGAAAACACCTTGTCGGACGAGCCGGTCAGGGGTCTGTACGCTCCCGTACGGAGGGCTGGGCGCTCGCGTCGGAGCCCGAGCAGCGCCCGGTACAGTGAGAGCATGGAGTTCTCGTCCTTGCTCTGCGACGCGACGTTCTCGCGTCCCCAATGACGATGAAGAGGGAGCCACAGCCCCTTTGGCGGCTCCGTCGAAAACCCCGCGGAGAGAGACGTGTCCCAGGCCATCGGCGTCCGGCCGCTGTCCCGCCCGAGGCCCGGGACGCCGGAGCGGACCCCCATCGGGTCCCGGACCCGATCCGCCGGCACGGCGACGTCGGGAATGCCGAGTTCGTCGCCGTAGTAGAGCGTCGGTGTGCCCCGGAGGGTGAGGAGCAGGAGCGCGGCGAGGCGCGCCCGCTTCGGCCCGAGGCGCGTCGCCAGCCGCCGCTCGTCGTGGTTGCCGAGGACGTAGTTCGGCCACGCCCCGTCGGGGACCGCGGCCTCGACCGCCGCGACGTGCCGGCGGAGCCCCTCGACCGTCCACTCCACGTTGAGGAGGCCGAAGTTCAGCGGCATGTGGATCTCGTCGAGCGTCTCGCCCCCATAGTAGGCCGCCCACCGGTCGAGGGCGTCCGGGAGGTGGATCTCGCCCAGCGTCACGCGTTCCCGGCTATCGAACCCGTCGACCACGGCGCGGACCTCGCGGTAGAGCGCGTGCGCGTCCGGGTGGTCCTTGTCGTGGACGTGGAGTTGGGCGTCGTACGGGCTCGTCGGCTTGTGGCCTCCGCTCGGGGCCGGGTTCGGCGGGTTGTCGCGGAGCCCGGGGTCCTTGAGCACGTGGTGCGCCACGTCGATCCGGAAGCCGTCGACGCCGCGGGCCATCCAGAACCGGAGCGTGTCGAGCATGGCCTCCTTGAGCCGGGGGCTCCGCCAGTTGAGGTCCGGCTGCTCCTTCAGGAAGCTGTGGAGGTAGTACTGGCCCGTCGCCTCGTCGAGCGTCCACGCGGGGCCGCCGAAGGCGCTGAGCCAGTTGTTCGGCGGCGAGCCGTCGGGCGCCGGGTCGCGCCAGACGTACCACTCGCGCTTTGAGCTGTCACGCGACCGGCGGCTCTCCACGAACCACGGGTGCCGGTCGGAGGAATGGTTCGGGACCCAGTCGACGATCACCCGGAGCCCACGGTCGTGGGCGTCGGCGACGAGCCGGTCGAACGCGTCGAGGTCCCCGAACAACGGGTCGACGTCGCAGTAGTCGGCCACGTCGTACCCGAAGTCGGCTTGGGGCGAGGGGTAGAACGGGCTGAGCCAGAGGGCGTCGACGCCGAGCCAGACGAGGTAGTCGAGCCGCTGGCGGACGCCCTCGAGGTCGCCGACGCCGTCGCCGTCGGAGTCTTGGAAGGAGCGGGGGTAGACCTGGTAGATCACCCCGGTCTGCCACCACGGCCGCGGCTCCGTCACGGGCTCACCGGACGACGAGGACGCGCCGCGACGCCGACCGCTCGCCCATCGTCGCGCGGATGACGT
This sequence comes from Rubrivirga sp., assembly GCA_012269805.1. Lineage (GTDB taxonomy): Bacteria > Bacteroidota > Rhodothermia > Rhodothermales > Rubricoccaceae > Rubrivirga. The sequence continues at coordinate 20,390 of JAAXJP010000176.1, read as the reverse complement.
AGACACCGGCCGCGCTCCGTCGCGCCCCGTCCCACCGGACCTCGACATCCCCCACCGCGAGCGGGCCGTCGTGGAGCGTCGCGACGACGCGTCCGAGCGCGTCGAACACGACGACACGGACGACGCCGGCTTCGGGGATCGCCAGCCGGAGGGTGGCCGACGCCGCGGTCGGATTAGGACGGGGCAGGCCGAGGGTGAACGGGGCCATCCGGCCTCCCTCCTCCCCTGCCGTCTCCCCGCGGCTGAGGGCCTCCACCTCGGTCGCGGTGAGGGCCCGGTTGTAGAGGCGGATGTCGTCGAGGACGCCCGCGAAGTTGTAGTCGGCCTGGCCAGGCAGCATCTGGCCGAGGAGGAGCGGGAGATCAGCGGACGGCATCCGGCCGGTGTGCGGCGCCGCGGCGACGGGGTCGCCGTCGACGTAGAGGGTGAGCGTGGCCCCGTCGTACGTCGCGGCGAGGTGGACGAACGCCTCCGGCACCACGGCGCTCGGCGCGTCGAGGTCGACGACGCCGGCCTCGGTCCGGACGGTCCACCGAGGCCGGCCCTCCGGGGTGAGCGAGAGCTTCCAGCGGTTCTGCCAGCTCCCGTGCGAGACGACGAACCGCTCGCGGTCCGGCCCGTCGTCCGGCCGCACCCAGACGCTGACGGTCACCGCCTCGGCCATGTCGAGCGTCGGGTGGTCCGGCACGCGGACCACGTCGTCGACGCCGTCGAACCGGAGGGCCGTGCCCGGGGCGCCTGTCCGGCCGGGCGCAGCGACCGGGCCGAGGATTTCGCCGTCGTTCCCGAACGGGCTCGCGTCGGCGCCGCCGGCGTCGAGCGCGAGGTCGAGCACGAGGCGGCCGACGGTCACGAACGCCTCGCCCGACGCGGCGGCACCGCTCGGGTCGGTCGCCGTGCATGCGATTCGGAAGCGGCCCGCGGCACTGGGCGCGCGGTACGTCACCTCGGCGCCGTCGCCCTCAATTGTCCCGGACCCGGTCTCCCATGCGTACGTCAACGGATCGCCGTCGGGGTCGCTGGCGGCGCACGCGAGCGCCGTCGACCCGTCGACGTCGGCGACGCCGGGCGAAGCCACCACGGTGACCTCCTGCGGCGCCTGGTTCGCCAGCACACGGAGCGTGACACTCGCCTCGGCCGGCTGCCCGGCGGCGTCGGTCACGGCGCAGACGACCGGCACGTCGCCGACGGCGGCGCCGGTCCACGTCGCGCGCGCGCCGTCGGGGACGAGCGCGCCCGCCTCGGCGGACCAGTCGACGGACACGGCGCCCTCGGCGTCGCCGCCGGTGCACCAGAGCGTGGTTTCTTGCCCCACCGAGAGCGTCGTGTCGGCCGCGACGAGGGCACGGACGCGCGGCGGCCGGTCGGCCGGTACGCCGACCCTGTGGTCCACGACGATGCCGTTGACGAGGCGGCGGCCGTTCTCGCGGGTCTCGGCCCCGTTCGCGACCGGGAAGACGAGGACGCGCGCCGCGTCCGGCGGGACCGTCACCGAGGCGGACCGGGTGACGCCGCGGGCGAGGAAGGCGTCGGCCGCGGCGTCGTACACGTCGTACGTGCCGAAGGCGAGGGGGACGGCGACCGTCGCGTCCGCCTCGGTCGGGTTGTAGACGAGGACGGACTCGTACGACGGCGCGGCGTAGAAGTCGGTCGCGCGGAGGTCGAGGCGGAGCACGCCCGGCACCGCGGTCGAGTCGACGAGCGCGGCGAGGTAGCCGACGCTCGACGAGCCGTAGAGCCCGAGGTTCGTCGGCGCCCAGCCGCTCCGCATCGCGTCGCCGGTCGCGTACGGGCTCGTGGTCCCGACGCGCTCGCGGAGCCCTTCGTAGGCGACGACGCCGAGCGGGTCGTTGTCCGCGATCCACGCCTCGTTGTCCTGGTTCTCGTCGGGGAGGAACGGGCCGTAGAACAGGCGGGAGGCGCTCGCCAGGTTCACCATCCACCGGCCGACGGCGCGGGCGAACCGGTCGTCGTAGCGGACGAGCGGGACGAGCGCGGCGGCCTGCTGGAAGCCGTTGAGCGCGAACGCGTAGTTCTCGTACCGCGCCTCGCCGACGAGCCCACTCACCGAGCGCCCGCCCCACGTCCCGACGACCGTCCCCCAGTTGCGGAGCGGGCCGACCTCGAAGCTCCACCGGACCATCTTCTCGACGTCGTAGCTCGTCCCGAGCTCGGCGTTCATCCGCGCCGCGGCCAGGGCGCCGTAGGGGAGCTGGAGCTCGTACGACGGGTTCTGCGTCCGCCGCTCGAGGTCGTCGAGCGCGAGCTCCGCGCCGATCCGGTAGCGCTCGTCGCCCGTCTCGCGGTAGGCGTGGTAGAGGATCCACGCGAGCGCGCCCGCCGCCTCCGGCTCGTGGACGCCCGAGGTGAGCGGCTGGAGCGTCGCGAGCGAGATGGCGCGGGCGTTGAATGAGGGGACGGACCACGGCGCCGCGCTCCCGCCGAGGGCCTCGACCGCGTCGAGCCACCGCTCGGCGACGGAGACGAACTGGGCATCCGAGTCGCCGAACCCGGGGTAGAGGTCGCGGAGCTGGTAGAAGAAGACGTTCGGCATCGTGTCGTACCACCAGTCCTGGCCGCTCCGCGCGGTCGGCGTGTTGAGGTAGACGCCCTCGCCCGAGGCGCGTCCGAAGAACTCCTCGGCCCGGAGCACCCAGTCGGTCCCGAACTGGCTCCGCTTATCGGCACCGTTGAGGGTCGCCCCGACGAGGGCCGGCAGGACGTTGATCGCCTCGCCCGGCACCTCGTTGCCGCCGCCCACGTACGTCTCGATACCGAAGGCCCCGTGCGACGGGTAGTTGACGGTCCCCTCGTACAGCCCGACGAACGGGGCGTACGTCCCCGTCCGAGCCGGGTCGAACACGAGCGAGTCGTAGGCCGTCGCCACGCGGCCCCAGTCGCGGAGGAGGAAGTCGGCCGGGAGCGCCGGCATCTGCTCGACGCGGTCGATCACGACCTGCTGAGCGGCGGCCGGCCCGGCGGTCGCCGCCAGCAGAACGAGGGCGAGGAGCAGACGCATGGCTAAACGGTCGCCTCGGCCCGCTGGCGGAGCGCGTCGACGAGGGCGCCGAGCGGGAGCCGCGCGCCGAAGATCCGGCTGTCGGCCCCGGCGTACGGCACCACGAGGTCGTCGCCGACGACGTAGTTCGCGCACGAGAACACGACGTCGTCGACCCCGAGGTCGGCGTCGCCGACGCGCTCGGCGTCGCCCTCGGGGAGCAGGATCGGCTCGATCCGGGCCAGGACGGGGTCGGACTCGGCGGGCGCGACGAGGGCCGCCGAGAGGTTGTAGAGGCGCCGGCCGTCGAACGAGAAATGTCCCTGGTGGTAGACCGCCAGGAACTCGCCGTCTCCGAGCGCCACCGGCGGCCCGGCCGCGCCGACCCACGACGTCGCCTGGTCGGCGAACCGGTACGACGAGAGGACCGCGCCGCGCGAGCGCCACGGGCCGTCGGGCGAGTCCGCCTCGGCGAGGTGCATCGTCATAGGGCGGTCCCCCTGCATCGGCCGGTGCCAGAGGAGCCAGCGGCCGTCGACGGGCTCGGGGAAGAGCGCCCCGTTCTTGTCGTCGGTCGCGTTCACAGCCTGCCCTGAGCCTGCCGAAGGGTCGCCCTCGATCGGCCCGTGGAGGTCCCACGTCACGAAGTCGCGCGTCGTCGCGAGGCAGAGCTGGACGCGGCCGGCCATCGCCGGGTCGGGGAGGTCGGCGCTGGTGTAGCCGGTGTAATGGAGGTAGTACGTGTCGCCGACGCGGGTGCAGCGGGCGTCCTCCACGCCGAGGTCGTGGAACGGCGCCTCGGGCGCGATCACGGGCTCGGCCCAGCGGCGGACGAGCCGGAGGTCGGGCGTGAACACGGCGAGCCCGAGGGCCGAGGCGACGTGGGCGCCGTAGGCCGTCTCGCGGGGGTACGCCGAGCCCTGCGCGCGGTACAGCATCACGCAGGCCCCGCCCGCCTCGCGGAGCGTCGCGCGCTCGCCGTCGCCCAACCCCCACGTCTCCATGAGGCCCTCCAGTTCGTCGGCGTCGTCGACAAGCACGGCGGCGGGGTTGAGGACGACGCGCGACTCCCAGGTGTGAGTGGGGATCGGCTCGAGGACGGACCGCCCCCCGTGGAGGCGTTCGACGGGCACCGCCGACGCGTCCCCGAGGTCGCGGGGCTCGTCGATATCGCCGCGGAAGTCGAGGTGGACGCGCGCCACGTGCCCCTGCCCGCGCTCCTCGTGGAGCAGGGCGAGGACGTCCGCCAGCGGAGCCGTGGCCTCGCCGATGGCCGTGTCCGCGGCGCCGTAGTAGAGCCGGAGCAGGCCGTCCTCGACGACGGCGCCCTGGGGGAAGACGACGTTGGGCACGTCGCCCTCGATCTCGTAGTCGTACGTCGGCTCGAGGACGGGCCGGCGCGTCCGGGCGATCACCTGGCGCGGGTCGTCGCGGTCGAGGAGCGCGAGGCCGGCCCGGTAGACGTGGTCGGCGTCGGCGCCGTGGTAGACGACGAGCCAGCCCTCGGGCGTCTCGATGGGCGGGGGGCCCGCGCCGATCTTCTTCTCTTCCCACCGCTCCCGCGGCCGCATCACGACGTGATCGTCGAGGTCGGCGAGGTGGGCCTCCCAGAACGCCGCGCCGGGCCGCACGAGCTGCTCCTCGTCCTCGAAGAAGACGACCTGCATGTCCGGCACGATCCGGTGGAACATGGCGATCCGCCCGCCGACGCGCGCGGGGAACAGCGCCGCGTCCTTGTCGCGGACCGCCGGCCCGATCCGCCCGTGGACCTCGACGGACTCCCAGTCGGTCGTCGAGGCCAGCCCGATCCCCACGCCCGCGTTCGCCCGGTGGGCCGGCTCGGCGAGGACGGTGTACGTGATGTAGTACCGATCGCCGAGTCGCGTGACGCGGGCGTCCTCGACGCCGTAGCGGTCGACGTCGGAGCCCGGCGTCAGGAGCGGCTCTGCGGCGAGGCGGAACGAGCCGTCGGGCTGGCGGGTCGCGAGGCCGAGGCGCGAGACGTAGTTGTCGTAGAGGAAGTCGGCCTCGGTCCGGTCCGGCGAGTCGACGGCGACGCGCGTGTAGCCGGCCGGGACGCCGCGGGCGAGCAGGCGGAGCGCGCCGTCGTCGCAGAGGGCGGCGCCGGGGTTGAAGACCGCGCCGCTGGCCCACGGGACGTCGGGCGAGGGGGCGAGGAGGGGCGCCGGGCGGCGCGCGAAGAGGTCCATGCGAAAGGCTAGGGAGTGGGCGTCGCCGAGGCGAGGAAGCGCTCGGCCTCGGGGCCCGTGAAGACGTGGGACGCGCCGGCCTCGGGGTCGAGGACGACGACGGCCAGACCGGGGCCGGACGCGGCGGTGCTCGTGAACGTGCGGGCGCGGACGGTGCGGCCGTCCCACCGGAGGGTCTGGGGCGGCTCGGCCGCGGCCCAGGCCCAGGCCGCGGCCTCGGGGTGGGCGCCGACCTCGAACAGCGCCAGCTGCGCCTCGATCGTGCTCTCGGCGCCGGCGTTCGGGTTGACACGGTCCGGAGACAAGATGCCGTCGTAGCCGCGGCCCGTCGCGGGGTCGGCCATCGTCGCGGCGGCCGGGTTCGCGCCGTGGAACCACGCGGCGGCCAGCCCGGCCATCACGGCGTAGCGCGGGTCGTCCGTCGCCTCGAAGAGGCGGACGAGCCCTACGGCCGCCGGGCGCACGTCGTAGGCGATCTGTTCGAACACCTGCGGCTCGCCGGTCGCGTAATCGAGATTGTGGAGCCAGCCCTCCACGAGGAGCCGGGCGTACAGGGTCTGCGCCTCAGCCTCCGCGCTCGCCAGCGCCTCCGGGCCCGTGGCCCCGAGGCGGGCCGCCTCGGCGAGCGATTGGGTCTGGCTGTTCCCCCAGCCGTGCCATCCGCCGGCCCACGACGCGTGCCCGCCGTACGGGAACGTGGCGAGGTCGCCGAAGCGGGCGCGCGCGAGGCCCTCGGCGAAGAGGCGGACGCGCCGGGCACCGGCGTCGGTCGGGTCGGCCTCCTGGAGCGCGACGAGACCGAGGAGGAGTTCGCTGGTGGCGTCGGCGGCGGTGCCGGCGATGAGCCACTGGGGGAACGGGCGGCCGTTCTCGTCGGCCACGGTCGGGTAGCGGGCGAGGAGCCGGTCGAGGTGGGGCTCGACGCGGCGGACGGCCTCGGCGGCGGCGGACGCCTCGGCCGGGTCCGCCTCGGCGAGCACGCGGGCGCCCTCGCCGAGCGCCCAGACCGCCCGGGCCGTCCACCACGAGACGTCGTCGGCCACGCTGTTGGCGTGCTCCACGTTGATCCGGAGGTCGCGGTCCCAGACGAAGTTGTAGAACAGCCCGCTCTCGGCCTGCAGGTGGCGGACGAACCGGAGCAGCGCCGCGCCGTGCCGGCGCGAGGCCTCGTCGCCCGTCCGCTCGAAGTGGCGGAGGTAGAGGACCGCCGCGCGAGCCGCGTCGTCGACACACGCGATCCCCTCGTCGTCGTCGCCGACGAACGTCCAGCCGTCGGTGCCGTCGGGCTGGCTTCGCCGACCTGTCGGTTCGGCGTAGATGTGGATGAACCGGAGCGTGTCGCCCTCGTGGACCACGTCCTCGCCCAGGAAGTCGAGGTGGTCGAGGTTGAACCCGACGGCCGCCAGCGGGTCGGCCGGCGGCGCCGAGGCGGGCGGGCCCGAGGCGCAGGCGGCGAGGACGGCGAACGCGAGCAGGAAGGCAGAGTGGCGCATGGTCAGCCCTTGAGGCCGGTGGTGGCGAGGCTCTCGACGAACCGGCGTTGGAAGGCGGCGTAGGCCGCGACGACGGGGAGAGCGAGGAGGAGCGCCGCCGCGAGCTGCGGCCCGAGCCGGCTCTCGGCCCCGCCGCCGACGGCGAACAGCGTGACCATCTGCGGCATCGTCATCATGGCCTCGTCGCGGACGACGAGGAGCGGCCACAGGACCTCGTTCCAGCTCCCGATGAACACGATGATGCCGGCCGTCACGAGCGCCGGCACCGAGAGCGGCCAGACGATCCGGAACAGGATCCGGAGCTCGCCGGCCCCGTCGATCCGCGCCGCGTCGATGAGCCCCTGCGGGAGCGACAGGAAGTGCTGGCGGAGGATGAGCACGGCCGTCGCGTTCATCATGAAGGGGACGACGAGCCCGGCGTACGAGTCGGTCCACCCGAACCCGACGACGAGCGTGTAGAGCGGGATGAGGAGGACGAGGAACGGGACCATCATCGTGAAGAGGATGAGCCCGAAGGCCGCCTCCCGCCCGCGCCACCGGAGCCGCGCGAGGGCGTAGGCCGTGACCGACCCGAACACGAGCGCGAGCGTCGTCACGAGGCCCGTGACGACGACGCTGTTGAGGAAGGCCCGGTCGAGCGGGATCGTCTCGAACACGAGCCGGTAGCTCTCGGCGGTCCACCGCGACGGGAGCGGGTTGAGGGCCGAGATCTCGGCCTCGGGCTTGAGCGTCGCCAACGCCATCCACACGAACGGGTAGGCGAACACGACGGCGCCCGCGACGAGCGCCGCCTGCGCGAGGAGGCGGGGGAGCCGGCCGCGCATCACGTGGCCTCGGCCTCGACCACGCGGCGCTGGACGAGCACCACGACCAGAATCAGCAGGGCGAACGCGAGCCCGAGCGTGGCCGCGTAGCCCATGTGGTTGAACGTGAACGCCTGGTTGTAGATGTAGAGGAGCCCCGAGAGCGTGCTGTTGAGCGGCCCGCCGCCCGTCAGGACGTACGGCTCCACGAAGAGGGAGAACCCGCCGATCGTCGACAGCACGACGACCGTGACCATGTGGGGGTTGAGGAGGGGAAGCGTCACGAGCCGCCACGTCTGCCAGCGGCTGGCGCCCTCGACCTCGGCCGCCTCGTAGAGCGGCGCCGGGATGTTCTGGAGCCCGGCCAAGAAGAGGAGCACGTAGAGCCCGACGTTCTTCCACGTCGCCACGAGCGCGATCGCCGGCATGGCCCACGCCGGCGACACGAGCCACGGCACGCGCTCGCCGCCCAGCGCCACGAGCACGCGGTTGACGTACCCGCTGTCGAACGCGAACAGCTGCGCGAACAGGATCGTGACGACCACGCCGGAGACGACGACCGGCAGGAAGTAGATGGCCCGGAAGAACCCCTGCCCCGGCATCCGCTTGTTGAGCAGTTCGGCGAAGAACAGCGCGACGACGATCTGGAGCGGGATGTGGATGAGGAGGAACAGCCCCGTGTTCAGCATCGCCCGCGCGAACAGGTCGTCGGCGACGAGGCGTCCCAGGTTGCCGAGGCCGACCCACTCCATCGGCGTCACGAGGTCCCACCGGTGGAACACGAGGACGAGCGCGAAGACGAGCGGGTAGCCGAAGAAGACGGCGAGGTGGAGGAAGTACGGCGCCGCCAGGAGCGGGCCGCGCCAGTCCCGCTTCGCCCGCCTCGGTGCCGCGACCGAGGCGGGCGGGGCCGCGCCGGCGGTGGGCCCCAGCGCCTCGGCGTAGGCCACGCGCTCGGCGGAGTCGACCGTGGGGAGCTCGGCCGGCATCAGTGGGCCCACTCCTGGATGACCCGGATCCGCTCCCCGGCGCTGGCGACGGCCTCGGCCGGCGTCTCGGCCCCGTAGATCGCCCGCTCGTAGCTCTGGGCCACGGCGTCGAGCACCTCGGTCAGCGACGGGACCGCGTCGACGCCGCGCGTGTGGGGCGCCTGCTCGGCGAACCGGCGCATCGAGGGGTTCGTCTCGAAGAAGTCCGCCAGCGCGGGGTCGTCGAGGAGGCCGGCGCGGAGCGGGATCTGGCGCGTCGTCTCGAGCAGGAGCCGGTCGGCCTCGGGCGAGACGAGGAACCGGGCGAAGGCCCACGCGGCCTCCGGGTGCTCCGTGGACGAGAACACGGCGATGTTCTTGTAGTCGCCGTAGGTCACGGGCTCGCCGTCGAAGCCGTCGGGGACCGGGACCGGGGCGAAGTCGAACCGGAGGTCGGGGGCGTTCTCGACGAGCCACGCGGCCGTCCACGGGCCGGTGAACTCGCTCGCGATCCGGCGCTGGGCGAACGCGTTGCCCTGGAGCGTCGAGAGCGGGAGGTGGCCCCGCTGGTAGAGCGTCTGGAAAAAGCCGTAGACCTCGCGGAGCGCGTCCTCGTCGATGGCGAGGTCCCCGCTCGCGTCGAAGAACGTCTGCCCGCCGGAGGCCGCGAGGTAGAGCGGGTAGACGTCGAAGTATCGCTGCCACCAGATCGGGCGGATGTCGCGGGCGCTCATCCAGCGGTCCGTCTGCCCGTCGCCGTCGGTGTCGGCCGTGATCCGCTCGGCGGCGGCGACGTACTCCGAGTACGTCCGCGGCGGGCGCGCGACGCCGGCCTCCTCGAACAGGTCGGCGTTGTAGATCATCAGGATCGGGTTCGTCTTCCAGGGGAGCTGGTAGACGCGGCCGTCGGCGCTGACGAACCGGTCGGCGAGTTCGGGCGGCGTCCGCGCAGCCATGAGGCTGTCGAAGCCCGGCATCCCGTCGAGCGCGACGACGCCGCCCGCGCGGATGAAGTCGTTCAGGACGCCCGGCCAGATGTTCGAGCAGAGGTCGGGCGTGGTCCCGGCCACGACGGCCGCGAGCAGGACCTCCTCGCTCGACTGGCCCGCCGGGATCGGCTGCGCCTCGACCTGGACGTCGGGGTGCGCCGCGTTCCACTCGGCCACGAGGACGTCGGCCCACGCGCGCTCCTGCGGGTTCTGGCTCGTCCAGTACGTCAGGACGATCGGCCCGCTCGCCTCGGGGCTCGGCTCGGGGGTGCCGTCGTCGCACGCCGCGAGCGACGCCGAGACGGCTAGGAGCAGGAGCGCCGCGCGCCGCATCAGAACGTGACACTGAGGCCGACGGTGTGGACGCGCCCGAGCCGGCCGCCGTCGCGGAACGCGTAGTCCAGCTTGGCCATCCCGTCCGGGTACGGGAGCGGCTGGCGGACGCCGAGGCCGAGCGCGAGCCCGCCCTCGCGCTCCGGCAGGAACAGCCCCTGGAACCCGCCCCGGAAAAAGACCCGCTCCCGGAAGCCGTACTCGGCGCCGACGTTGACGCTCTCGTAGTTCGACGACGGGTGGAGCGCGTCGACGGACACGCTGAGCTGGTTCATCCGCGAGGCGAGCGGCCGCGAGACGACCCCGATCTTGAAGTCGAGCGGCAGGCTCCACGCGTCGAGCGCGTAGTCGGCCGGGATCTGGCCGTTCGTCCCGTCCTGGCTCGGGTCGGGGTCGACGAACGTGCGGAGGTCGCGGCCGTCGAGCTGGAGGTCGGAGCCGAAGTTCGAGATCGCCGCGCCGATCACGAGCCCGCCGAAAAAGTCGGTCTGGAACCGCGTCCCGAGGTCGACGGCGACCGCGCTGGCCGTCGAGTGCCAGATCCGCTGCTGGACGTACTTCGCCGTCCCGCCGATCGAGAAGCGGTCGGAGATCTGGCGGCCGTAGCTCAGCCCCACCGCGAGGTCCGCCGCGTCGAACGTCTCGCCGGTCCCCTGCTGGTTGAGCTCGGTGCGGACCGTCATGTCCGGCACGCCGAGCATCGTGACCGACGCGCCCACGACGCCGCCCCCCAGGGGGATCGCGACGCCGACGTAGTCGTGGCTCACGTCGCCGAGCCACTCGCTGTGGGCCGAGACGAACTCGCCGGCCCGTAGCTGGGCGAGCCCGGCCGGGTTCCAGTAGAGCGCCGTCGCGTCGTCGGCCGTGGCCGTGAACGCGCCGCCGAGCGCCATGGCGCGGGGCCCGACGCCGATCTGGAGGAACGGCGCGGCGGTCGTGCCGGCCCGCGAGACGTTCTGGGCGCCCGCCTCGGGGAGCCCGCCGCCGAGGCCGAGGAGGACGAGCGCGAGACCGACCCGCGCCCTGCGGAGGAGGGGCTGTGTGGCAGGCATGGCGCTACTTGATGAGGGCGAACCGCCCGACGGACTCGCCGACGCCCGGCGCGTCGACGTGGAAGAGGTACACCCCGTAGGCGACGTCCATCCCGTCGCGCGAGGTGAGGTCCCACGGCTCCTGCCCGTCGTCGAGGGCCGAGGAGTGCCTGAGCGTCTGGACCAGCTCGCCCGTGAGGGTGTAGATCCGGATCGTGCACTCCGGCGGGAGGTTCATGAAGTAGATCCGCCGCTCGCCGCGGCCGACGAGGTACGGGTTCGCCGGCTCGAACCGGCTCGTGGCCACGTAGGGGTTCGGCACGACGTACACGTCGTCGAGCGCGTCGGCCGCCGCGGCCTCGTCGAAGGCCGGCGGCGTGAACGCGAACGCCACGCGGTCGCCCGTCGCGAACGGCTTGACGGTGTCGAACCGGAGGACGGCGCCGGGCTGGGGCGGGACCGGCACGACGCCCGGCTCGGCGACGGGGTCGGGCGGGCGGATCCGAATGGCCCAGCCGGCCCGCCAGCGACCGCCCGCCTGCTGCGGCTCGGCGCCCGGCGTCTCGCCGTCGACCAGGACGATGAGGTCGCCGTGGTCGTACTGCCCGTTGCGGAGCGAGTCGACGTCCTCGACGAGGATCACCTCCTGCTGCCGGTCGAGCGTCCGGTTCCAGACCTGGAACGGGAGCGGGAACGCCTGCTGGCCGAAGGCCAGGACGCGGCTCGTCTGCGCGACCTGGCCCGCCTCGGCGAACCGGACCTCGAAGTCGTACGGGAAGGGGACGTAGCGGGCCGGCGTCACGACGGCCGAGACGGTCCCGGGGTCGACGAGCGCCCGGTACGTCCCGCCGTCGCCCTGGACGTAGCGGACGGTCGAGTCGGGCACGACGATCTCGCCGGGCGCCTCGACGGTGAGGGCGAACCCGTCGGTGAGGGGGAGCTCGTTGAGGCCGGGCCGGATGGTCCCGGTCTCCCGCGTCTCGCCCGAGGCGGTGTCGACCAGCTCGTAGGTCGGGTTCAGGTCCGTGTCCCACACCGAGGGGTTCGTGAACCGGACCTCGTAGCGCGGCCCGTCCCGGAGCGCCGACGGCGAGACGATCGTGAGATCGACGCCCCCCGTCCCCCGCAGGTCGGCGTCGTAGCTGGCGACCTCCGGCGGGACGTAGCCGGCGGCCGGCGCGCGCGGCGTCGCGACCGCCGTGTTGATGTCGGTGACGACGTTCCCCGCGATGTCGTTGTTGATGACGGCCGTCGTGATCGACGGCGAGAGGCCGTCGACGTTGCCGTCGGGCGTCGAGGGGAAGGACCCGTCCGGGTTCCGGTTGACGAGCCCGCGGTCGTAGGCCACGAGCGCGTAGTAGTACGTCTGCCCGTTGACCACGTCGCGGTCGACGTACGAGTGCCGCAGCCCGGAGTCGTTGCCGAGGTTGAACTGGACGCCGTTGACCGGCACCGGGTGGAGCCCGCGGAGCCCGTTCGGCAGGTCGAACTGGGCGAGGGGGCGCTGGTAGACCGGGTTGCCGTAGGCGTCGGTCACGAGGAGCCGCTCGCGGAAGTTGGGCTCGGTGCTCTTGTAGAGCATGTACCCCTCGAAGTCGTACTCCCGGAGGAACGGGTCGTACGAGCGCTCCGAGCGGCTGTCCCACGAGAGCGTGACCTGCCCGTCGCCTGCCACGGCCGTGAGCGTCGGCTTGTCGGGCGGCCGGGCGAACCGGTAGTTCGCGTTGTAGATCTGCTGGACCGTCTGCTTCTTCCGCGCGAGGGCCGAGTTCTCGACGTCGCGCGGGTCGGCGAAGTCCTTGTCGGCGAAGAGGAGGGCCATCGAGAACCGCTCGGTCTGGCCGGCCGCGAGCGGGAACGGGCCGCTCGCGAAGAACATCCCGAGGTTCCGGCCGCCCTCCAGGACCACGTCGACCGGCGGGAGCGCCTCGCGGAAGACCCGGTAGTTCTCGGCGTCGTCGGTCAGCTCGTAGCGGTGGACGTCGAAGACCGAGAAGCCCGTGAGGCCGATCTGGTCGGACTCGTCCTTGTCGAGCGCGTCGAAGTTGGGCTCGCCCGGCGTGGGCCGGCCGTCGCCTTCACCCACGTCGCGGCCGGGGTAGTTGTCGGCCTCGGGCCCGAGCCCGTCCGCGCCGATGTCGTCGAGGAGCGGCTCGCCCTCGGACCACTGGCCGTCCCCGTCGAGGTCGAGAAACTGCTCCCAGTTGAGGTTCTCGTCGCCGGTCCACCAGCGGCCGTTGCGGTAGGCCACGGTCTCCTCGACCGGGCCGTAGAAGCGCTCGAAGTCCTCGACGTTGTAGCGGGCCTCGACGGCCGCGCGGATGGCGTCGGGCCCCTCGATGAGGTCGCCCGGCCCGCTCTCGCGCGTCTCGTCGGTGATCCCGTCCTCGTCGTTGTCGGTCCCGTCGGTCGCGTTGCCGGGCGACTCGAGGAAGGCGTAGCCGGCGGTCCCGACCGGTCCCCACTGGCCCGGCGAGCCGATCCCGTCGGCGTCGTAGGCGAAGGCGAGGTCGAGCCGCGTGTTGTAGGCCCCCTCGTCGTCACCCGAGTCGTCGGTCCCGCCGACGCCCCAGTCGATGTACTGTGCGAACACGACGTCGTCGTAGTCGACGCCGCACTCGTTGGTGATCTCGTAGACCCAGAAGATGACGTCCTGGGCGAGGGGGTGATTCCACTGGAAGCCACGGACGGCGACCTCGAGGCCCAGCCCGCCTCGGGACTCGTCGCCGGGGCACGGGAAGAACCGGTGCGGCTCCTGGGTCCACTCGCGGTCCGGCGCGTCGTCGAACACGAAGTAGGTCTCGACGTCGGCGTTGCGCACCCCGCGGCCGAAGAACCCGTTCCACTGGCCGGCCCAGTCGATCGGGCGGTCGGGCCACTCGCCGGGCCACGTCCGCTCGTCGTCGCTGCGGGCGGGGCTCGACTGGTACGGGTTCGAGTAGCCCGGGACGGGCGCCCAGCCCCACGGCACGCGCGTCGTCGGGTCGCGGTCGATGAACTCGCGGTAGTTCGTGCTCATCGGCGTGATCCGGTTGCCCTGGGCGTCGGTCGCCGAGGCGGAGACGATGAACGCGATGCCGTCGACGTAGCTGTGGCCGGAGCCCTTCGGCCACTCGCCCGACGGCTGGTCGGGGTAGCGCGAGATCTCGCCGAAGTTGGAGTAGAGCGTCCGGACGCGGTTGCCGTCGAGGATGCCCCACTGTGTGAGCTGGGGGTTCCCGTCGTTCGGGTCGGGCTCGCGCTGCGCCGAGGCGGGCACGCTCGCGGCGAGCGCCAGCAGGGCGAGGAGGCAGAGTCGGAGCGTGGTCGGCATGGTCCTTTACAGGTCGAGGCTGACGCCGACCTGGACGAGGCGGGGGGCGACGTAGAAGTCCGGGCGCCGGAGGAACTCGTCCTTCGAGTTCAGGCCGAGCGCGGCGCCGCTGTAGTAGCGGAGGTTCGGCGTGGGCAGGCCCGTGTCGGTGTAGACGTTGGTCACGTTCCGGGCGTCGAGCAGGTTGTAGACGCGGAGGAACAGGCCGGGCTCGAGGCCGCCGATCCGGACCACGCGCGTGGCGAACAGGTCGACGGTCGCCACCCCGGGCCGGCGGGCCGAGTTCTCGACGCCCGTCCGCTGGTCGGCCTGCGTCGGCGTGTAGGGGAGCCCGGAGCCGAGCTGACCGACGAGGCTCACGAGGCCGAACCCGCGATCCGCCCGGCCGATCGCGGCGCGGACGTTCAGCTGGTGGCGGCGGTCCCACGCGAGGGGGACGAGTTGCTTGACGGGCTCGTTGCCGGCCTGCTCGGCGAGGAGCCGGTCGCGGGGGTCGCTCGCGTTCCCCTCGGCGATCTGGTACGTGTAGTCGACGTTGAGACCGAACCCGTCGAGCGGTCGGCGCTCGAACGAGGCCGTCACGCCGCGGACGTTGCCGTAGTCGCGGTTGACGTAGCGGCCGTAGCGCGAGAGCTGGAAGTCCTCGCCGACGCCGGCCGCGATCGTCTCGATCCGCGTGCCGAGGAGGTTCCGGATGCCCTTGTAGTAGACCGTGAGGTCGAGCCCGATCGTGTTCGAGAACCCCTGCTGAAGACCGACCTCGTAGGCCACGGTCTGCTGCGGCTCCAGGTCGGCATAGCCGAACGGGCGGCTCAGTCCGAGCTCCGGGTCGTAGATGTAGTCCGGGTTCGTGAACAGGTAGTCGAAGGGCGGCATCTGGAAAAAGTGCCCGTAGGCCACGTGGACCACGCCGCGCTCGGAGATCGGGTAGGCCAGCCCGAGGCGGGGCGAGAGCTGCCACTTGGCCTCGGTCGCGCGGCGCTCCGACGTCCGCGGCTGCGTAAAGTCCGAGGGCACCTCGGTGCGCGCGTCGAAGTAGTCGAGGCGGAGGCCGGCGTTGACCACGAGGTAGTCGAACTCCATCTTGTCCTGGAGGTACGCCGAGGCCTCGACGGGCCGCTGGTCGTAGCTCACGTGGGCCGGCGTCCCGGCCGGCGGGATGTCCGGCTCGAACCCCGTCGACGGGTTGTTGAGCACGTCGAACTGGTCGAGCGAGAGGTCGTGGAGCTTGAGCTCCGCCCCGCCCTTGACGAGGTGGCGCCGCGTGACCTGGCTCGTGAGGTCGAACCGGCCGACCGTCGTCCGCGTCTCACGGGCGAACTGGGTCGGGCGCGCGCCGCCGAGGTAGAAGCTGAAGTTGGGCCGGAGCTCGCGGAGCGCCGTGTCGCGCGGGTACCGCGGGTCGAGCGGGTCCTCGTAGACGTACTCGTCGACGGCGTTCTGGAACGTGGCCGCCTTGAGGTCGAGGAAGGTGCTCCCCGAGAACAGGTAGGTGTACGTCCCGATGAGCGAGGCCGAGCGGCCGTGGACCGTCGTCTGGCCGTCCGGGTTGTAGCGGAAGAGGTGGTCGTAGTTCTGGCCGCGGTCGCGCTGCACGAGCCCGTTGACCGCGAGGCGCCCGCCGAGCACCTGGCTCGTCAGCTTGAGCTGGGCCGTCTCCTGCTCGCCCCAGTTCAGCGAGGCCAACGTGCTGTCGCCGAGGGCCGGCACGTAGACCGTCCGCCCGTCGACTGCGACCGGGACGCGCTCGTCCGCCTCGGCGTAGATGGGCTGGACCACGCGCCGGCCGTAGAGGTACCCGTCGTTCCGCACGACGCGGCCGGAGGCGAAGAACGTGAGCCGTGACCCGAGCCCGGGGACCGGGCCGCTGACGGACCCGTTGGCCTCGACGTTGCCCGTCGCCGAGACGGACTCCGGCCGCTCGAACAGGTCGCTGGCGCCGGTCGCGTAGCCTCCCCCGTAGCCGCTCAGGCTCACGGCGTACTCGTCTCCGCCGTCCTTCGTCACGATGTTGACCACGCCCGACTGGGCCTGGCCGTACTCGGCGTTGAACGTGCCCGAGATGACCTCGACCTCCTGGATCGCCTCGTTCTCGACCTGGAACGCGAACGACTGGTCGAAGACGTCGTTGACCGGGACGCCGTCGACGAGGTAGGCCACCTCGCCGGTCCGCCCGCCTCGGAAGTGGCCCTCGACCACGCCGGCCTGGAGGTTCACGACGTCGGTGAACGACTGGACCGGGAGCGCCTCGAGCTCCTCCGACGAGATCGACGCGGCCGACGACGTCAGGTCGCGCTGGACGATCGGCCGCTCGGCGCGCACGACGACCTCCTCGGTCTGGACCGTCTCCTCGGCGAGCTCCACGTCGAGGTCGGTCGTCCGGTTGATCTGGATACGGACGCCCTCGACCACGCGCGTCCCGTAGCCGATGGCCGAGACGCGGACGGCGTACGTCCCCGGCCGGATGCCGATGACCGAGTAGTACCCGTCGACGTCGGTCGAGGCCCCGCGGTCGGTGTCGACCACGAGGACGCTCGCGCCGATAACGGCGTCGCCGGTCTGGCCGTCGACGACGCGGCCGGCCACCTTGCCGGTCTGGGCCGAGGCCGCGCCGGCCAGGGACACGAGGAGAGCGAGCGCGGGCAGGACCCACGCACGGAGGAGGGGACGCATGACGACGGGCGGGAACGAGGCCGCCCGGGACCGCCCCACCACAGGCGGCCCCGGACGGTTCGTCGCGGGGTGGTTACCGGACGACGGTGATCGTGCGGGCCTCGGAGTGCGAGGGCGTCCGCAGGACGAGGAGGTAGGTCCCGCTCGTCAGGTCGCGGCCGTCGAGCGCGAGGGCGTGCTCCTGGGCCGCCATCGGCTGGCGGTCGGCGAGGACGGCGACGCGGCGGCCGACCATGTCGTAGACCTCGAGCGTGACCTCGGCCGCCTCGGGGAGGGCGAACCGGACGGTCGTGCCGGCCCCGAACGGGTTCGGCGCGTTCGCGCGGAGCCAGCGGTCCTGGGCACCCGCGACCGGGCGGTCCGGACCACCCTCGCCGGCGGTCGCGAAGAGCGCGCCGCCGCCGATGTTCGTGATCGAGACGTCGTCCCAGTAGGTCGACCCCGTGAACGCGTGCCAGTACCGGAGCCGGAGCTCCATGCCGACCGCGTCCTCGCGGGGGTACACGACGAACGCGTAGTTCGTCCAGCCGTTGTCGGCCGTCTGCGGGTAGAGCGGGATGACGTTGGGGTTGTACTCGCCGTTGAGCCGGATGTCGAGGCCGCCGAGCTCGTTGTAGCCCGCGGCGCCCGACTCCATGCTCGAGTACCACAGGGCCGTCAGCCCGACGTTGTTGTCGCCCTGCCCGATCGTCGCGGGGTCCGCGTTGCCTTCGCTCTTGAGCCAGTAGGACACGAGGACCGGCTCACCCGGCGTCACCGGGACGCGCTCGGTGATGGCAACCGCCTCGGGGGCGTCGTCCGTGTTCTGCTCGATGAGCAGGCTTGAGGTGCCGGTGTGTGCCTCGGCCGTCGTCCGCGTCAGGAAGAACGGCTGGGTCTCGGGCCAGCCCTCCACGCCGGTCCCGGCGTCGGGGCTGTAGAAGTACCACCCGCCGGGGACGTCGACCGTCGCGTTGAAGATGTCGCCGGGCCAGACGCCCTCGGTCCCCGTCCGGACGAAGAAGTCGTCGACGTAG
>JAAXJP010000176.1:0-2463 GCA_012269805.1 Rubrivirga sp. | reverse complement strand
GCGACCAGTTCCGGACGGCCTCCGCCATCGTCCACGAGGCCGCGCCCGAACCGGAGAGCTTCAGGCTGTAGTTCGGCGAGCGCGACTGCTCGGCCGACCACTCCGCCCCGGCGCCCGAGGCGGACCAGTACGACGGCGCGTCGCCCTCGAAGCCCATCTCCGACACGAGGTTCGGGAGCTCCGCCACCACGTCGGGCGCGTCGCCGACGAACACGTCGTCCCAGTACGTCGTGCCCGTGAAGCTGTGCCAGTATCGGAGCCGGAGCTCCATGCCGACCGCGTCCTCGCGGGGGTACACGACGAACGCGTAGTTCGTCCAGCCGTTGTCGGCCGTCTGCGGGTAGAGCGGGATGACGTTGGGGTTGTACTCGCCGTTGAGCCGGATGTCGAGGCCGCCGAGCTCGTTGTAGCCCGCGGCGCCCGACTCCATGCTCGAGTACCACAGGGCCGTCAGCCCGACGTTGTTGTCGCCCTGCCCGATCGTCGCGGGGTCCTCGTTGCCCTCCGTCTTCAGCCAGTACGACACGACGACGGGGACGCCGGGCGTCACGGGCACGCGCTCGGAGATCGCGACGGCCTCGCTCGCCGTCGGGTCGAGCTGCTCGATCCGGAGGCTGTGGTCGCCCGAGTGGGCGTCGTCGGCCGTGACGGAAACCTCGAACGGCTGGTTCGCCGGCCAGTCGCCGCCAGTGGGGAACCCATCCCACCAGTAATACCATCCCCCTGGGACATCCACGTTGGCTCCGAAAAGGTCGCCGGGCCAGACGCCCTCGGTCCCCGTCCGGACGAAGAAGTCGTCGACGTAGACCGTCCCCGTCGCGCTCGCCCCCTTCCGGACCGTGATCGTCGCGCTCGCCGCGTCGGCCGGGAGGACGATGGCCCCGAGGTCGGCCGTCGAGACCTCGACCCACCCCCCCGTCGAGGCCGCGTCCTGCGGGAGGTCGACGACGACGTCCTGGCCGAGGAGGTCGTTGCCGGCCGCGTCGCGGAACGAGTAGACGAGCTGGAACTTCGCGTCGTCCGACGCCGGCGCCGTGTTCACGCCGTCGGCCCACACGAACGCGCCGAACTCGAGGTCGGCGTTGCCCGGGAACCGGGGCGACCAGTTCCGGACGGCCTCCGCCATCGTCCACGAGGCCGCGCCCGAACCGGACAGCTTCAGGCTGTACCCCGAGGTCCGCGCTTGTTCTGCGCTCCACGTCGCCCCCGCACCAGACGGCTGGAAATAGGAGGGCGAGACGGCCTCGAAGCCGCCGTCACTGAGCTTGTTCTGAGCCGCGAGACGAGCGTCTTGAGCCTGAACGGAGGGCAGGCCCCACGCCAGGAGCGCGAGGGCTGCTGAGAGAGGTAGCAGTCGGTACATCGGAGAGGTGGGCTGGGAAGCGCTTCCAGGTCTGGCCGCGCGGGATGACGAGCCCGGGGTCCCCCTAAGTGGACTCCCGGATGACGAGTTCGGTGGGGATGAGTGTGGTGGCGGGGAGCGCGGCGTCGGGCGCCTCTACGCTCTCGGCCAGCACGCCGAGAGCCGCCTCGCCTAAGCGCTCCTTGTAGACGCGGACGGTAGTGAGCGGCGGGAACGCGAGGGCGGCCCCTTCTACGTCGTCGAATCCGACGACGGCCACGTCCGCGGGCACGCGGAGGCCCCGCTCGCGGGCGGCGTCCAGCAAGCCCAGGGCGAGCGCGTCGTTTGCGCAGAACACGGCGGTCGGGCGGCAAGCCGGTTCGAGGTCGAGGAGCACGGCGCCCGCACGAGCCCCGGTCGGGCGATCGGAGGGGCCGTCGTCCATAACGAGGAGGCCATCCGTGACCGGGTGACCCGACTCGAGCATCGCCTCGGCGAACGCGTCACGGCGAGCGACCGGGCTCGGGTGTCCAGGGTCTGCCCCGAGGAACGCCACGCGGTTGTGACCACGTTCGACCAAGTGCCAAGCGACGGCGGCGGCGCCGCCACGGTTGTCGATCGAGACCTGGGGGGCGTCGTCCCACGCGAAGTCCGCCAGCACGTGAGGGATCGAGCGCGCCCGGAGCTGCTCTACGAGAGCCCCGTCTACGCCTCCGGCCACGACCACTCCGTCCACCGAGTGCTCTTTGAGGAAGCGGGGAGCGTGCTGGTCGGGGACGTACGGGTCAGGGACCGTCGAGAGGAGGACGTAGAGGCCCCGCCGCCGCGCCTCGAACTCGGCCCCGAGGAAGACCCGGGTGTAGAACGGCTCGCTCTGACGGAAGTGGTCCTCACGGAGGACGAACCCCACGTTCCCGGTCCGGCGCGCGGCCAGACCGCGGGCGCTCCGTGAGGGCGCGTAGCCCATTCGGTCGGCCACGGCCTGGACACGACGACGGGTCGCCTCGGCGACCGGCCCCTTCCCGTTCATCACGAGGGAGACCGTCGAGATCGACACGTGCGCGGCCGCGGCGACGTCGGAGATGGTATGGCGGGCGGTAGACACGAGGCCTGGTCGAAGC
>JAAXJP010000741.1 GCA_012269805.1 Rubrivirga sp. | reverse complement strand
CGGGAGACTCGGCCCGCACCCCGCCCTCGCCGCGAGTCGCGCCCGGCCCCGCAGCCCCGTCGCGCGTCGCGTCCTGCGCCCCAGCCGCGCCGGCAGAGCCGTCCGGCGCCCCGCCCGGCGCGCCGCACCGAGTCGCGCCCGGCCCCGCGCCGTGAGGCCCGTCCGGCCCGGAGCCGCTCCGGCAACAGCCGGTCCTCCGGCCGGCGCTCGTCGCGCCGCGGCGACAACGAATAGGGCCTGACCTCTTCCGCCTTGGCGCCGGGGCGGCAGGACCCGACTACGCGGCCCTCGCCTCTGCGGCGGGGGCCGCCGTTGGTTGGAGCGGCTCCGGCCGGGACGAGGGCCGGCGTCGCGGCCAGCGGACGACGACCTCGCCCAGCAGCGCCGACGTCGCGAGCAGCGCGAGCGTCACGCTGGCCGCTCGCCCGACCGTCACGAACGCCCACGTCTGAAGCACGAGGAGGCCGATGGCCGTCGGGATCGAGACGAGCAGGGGGAGAAACCGCGAGGCCGCGTCGAACTTGTCGCCCGGGCGCGAGAACGGCGGCGCCCCGTAGCCCAAGGCCGTGACGCGTGCGCCGAACACGGCGGTGGCGAACCAGAACGCCGCGTGGAGCACGCCGTCGGCCGCCGGCATCATGAACGTGAGGAGGACGGCGATCCCGACGTGGAGCGGGAACAGGACGCGCCACGCGAGCGCCTTCTGCGCCCCGAGCTGGACCACCCGCGGCCGCGCGTCCGGCAGCGTCCCGAACACCCACGACGCCGCGGCGTCGTCCGACGTCTGGAGCGTCTGGACGAGCGTCTGGACGCAGAACAGGAGGACGACGAGGACCGACAAGTGGAACTGCGTCCCCGGGTCCTGAAGCACGCCGAGTACGCCCGTGGCGATCCCGTACCGTCCCGCCCCGACGAGGCTCTGGAGCCCGTCGTTGAACCATCCGAAGGCGACGAACCCGACCGGAAGGAGGGCCGCCGGCCACAGCCGCCCCCGCACCAGCCGGTCGTCGGCGAAGGCGGCCGTGGCGAACCCGTACGCTGCGCGGACCGCGCCGCGGCGGACGGCCCACCGCTCGGGCGCCGTCATCTGCCGGCCGATCCGCGAGCGCCGGCCCTCGCTGCGGAGCCCGTCGGCGAGGCGGCGGAGGACCTGGAAGTAGCGCGCCGGGAAGATGGCCGTGAACGAGACGGCGAACGCCACGAGCGAGCCGAGGAGGACTGCGAGCCCCCACGTCGGCCGGCCGTCGAGCGCGTCGGCGAGCCAGGCGCCCGGCCACCACGGGGCCGCCAACGACACCTGAGAGGAGCCCACGAACTGGAACCCGAGGACGAGCGCCGCGATGAGGACCGTCCGCGCGATCGAGAGCGCCGCCCGGAGGGCGCCCACCGGGAGCGACAGCGTGAGGCCCCACAGCGTGGCGAGGATGAGGAGCGCCGTCCAGGCTGTCGCCCCGGCGATCCCGAGACCGACGAGCACGCCGAGCGTCGGGCCGTGCGCGAGCCCCGTCCCCACGCCGACCGGCGTCGCGATGCCGACGGCCATCAGCGCCACGTATACGCCGACGCCGGCCAGCCGCGCCGCGTAATGCTGGGCCTCGGTGGCTGGCAGCGTGGCCAGCCACGCGTTGTCGCGGGGCCGGCCCATCAACTCGTCGTACGACCCCACGACGCCGAACGCCGCCAGCACGATCGCGAAGCTCCCGCCCACGAACATGGCCGAGGAGGCCGGCGCGTCGCCCAGCGAGAGGGCCAGGACGAGGCCCGAGAACCCGTAGGCGATCACGGTCGTCGCCAGCCGGCCGGCGCCCCGCTTGCCCGACCGCGCGTGGCGGAGGTCGGCCCGGAGCTGGGCGGCGGCGAGGGTGCGGACCGGGTTCATGGAGGCGGAGTATCGGCGGGCAGGGCGGCCGGGGTTAGCGCGCCCCTCCCACCGCCCGGCGCCGAACCGTCAGGTCGACGCCGTCAAGCGGGCCTACTCCGCCGAGTCGCTCGTGGCCTCGGCCGCCTCGCGCGCCCGCCGCTGGCGGACCTGCTCGCTCAGCCACTGGCTCCACCGCCGGGCCTTCGCGTTGTGCTCGGCGACGGTCCGCGAGAAGTCGTGGCCGCCGGAGCCGTCGGCGACGAAGTAGAGAAAGTCGTGCTCCTCGTTGTCGAGGACGGCCTCGACGCTCGCGTCCGACGGGTTCGTGATCGGGCCGGGCGGGAGGCCGTCGATGAGGTACGTGTTGTACTCGCTCGGGAAGCGGTAGTCGCGGAACAGGAGCCGCCGCATCCGGGGCTCGCCGCCCTCCTCCATGAGCGCGAACTGGACCGTCGGGTCGGCCTGGAGCCGCATCGTGCCCGACGACGTCCGTCCGAGGAGCCGGTTCACGTAGACGCCCGCGATCCGGCGCCGCTCCTCTGGCTGCCGCGCCTCCCACTCGACGATGGAGGCCAGCGTGACGACCTCGTCGGGCGTCATGCCGAGCGCTTCGGCCTTCGCCACGCGCTCGTCGGTCCAGAACCGCTCGTAGCGATCGTGGATGCGGCGGAGCGCCGTCGCGGGGTCGTCCGTCCAGTACATGTCGAACGTCTCGGCGAGCATCCGGCCGTGGAGGTGGGCCACGTCGGTGCCGAGCGAGTCGGCGAAGGCGGGGTCGCGGAGGAGCCGGGCGACCTCCGTCGAGTCGGTCCCGAGCTGGTTGTCGAGGATCCGCCCGAGCCGCTCGGGCCGCGTCCCCGGCGGGATCGTGATGCGGATCGGGTCGCGGAGCCCCTTCCGGATCTTGTCGAGCACGGCCCAGTTGCTCATTCCCGGCTCGATGTAGTAGTGGCCCTCCTTGACCTGGTCGGCCCAGCCGGTGAGCTGGCCGAACGTCTCCATCGACGCCCGCGATTCGAGGGCGCCGGCCGCCTCGAGCGAGTCGAGCATGACGGCGAAGTCGCCCTCGGGGAGCTTTACGCTGTGCCGCTCGTCGCCGCCGACGTTGGGGAGGAACGCCAGCCACGCCCCGACGGCGCCGCCGACGAGGCCGAGGACGACCAGGAGGAAGAGAATCTTTTTCATCGGGGGGACGAGTCGGGAGCGATCACCGCATGTCATCCTGAGCAAAGCGAAGGATCTCGTTGAAATCGGCCGCTCTGCTCGGGGCGAGCGAGGCGTGGGCGGACAGGAGATCCTTCGTCGCTGCGCTCCTCAGGATGACGCGGGGAGGAGGGGACGAGCGAAGACGATGGGCGCTACGCCGCGGCGCCGTCGCCGCTGGCCCCGTCCGCCTCGGTGCCGAGGCCGGCGGAGTCGGGGCGGTCCGGCTGGCTGCGCCGACCTGACGGTTGGTCGCGGCTGTCGACGGAGCAGACGGTGTGGATCCCGCCGCGGACGGTGTAGTCGGTGGTGACGACGAGCCGGTGCGGGTCGTCGAGGTGGCGCATGAGGTCCTCGAACACGAGCGCCGTGATGTCCTCCTGCGCCGCGCCGACGTGCCGCCAGCTCATGAGGTAGTACTTCAGGCTCTTGAGCTCGAGGAGCCACGAGCCGGGGACGTACTCGACGCGGACGGTCCCGGAGTCGGGGAGCCCGGAGAAGGGGCAGAGCGCGGTGAACTCGCCGGGCTCGGTCGTGTAGGTCACGACTTGGCGGGCGGCGTGCTCGTACGGCATCCGGTGGATCTCCTGCTGGCGCGCGTCGGGCGGGAGGAAGAGGGCGACGCGGCCCTCGGGCTCGATCCCGTAGCGGGCCATGTGCTCCAGCGACGCCCGCGTGTGGTCGAGCGCGCGCTGGTGGAACTCGTCGAGGCGGTCGGCCGCGGTGGGCGTGTCGGCCATGCGGAGGGCGGGGGTGTGCGAAAGGATAGCAACGGCCCCAGGCGGCTCGTTTTGCGCGGGAGCGCGTTCTTCGCGAAAGGCTCAGGCCCGAGCAGAGGGTTCGAGGTCGACCGCTGGCGCCGAGCCTCGAACCGCGGCACCTTCCTCGGTCCCCACCCCCACCCCTCGTGCCCGACTCCGCCCTCGTCCTCTTCTCCGGCGGCCAGGACTCGACGACGTCGCTGTTCTGGGCCCTCTCCTCTAGCCACGGCGCGTTCGACCGCGTCGAGGCCGTCGCCTTTCGCTACGGCCAGCGCCACGCCGTCGAGCTCAAGCAGGCCCAGAAGATCGCCGAGGCGGCCCGGGTCCCGTTCACCGTCCTCGACCTTGACGGCCTCCTGTCGGGCTCCGCCCTCCTCGCGGATGAGGCCGCCGACACGAACGACGCGCACGATCTCGCCCCGGACCTCCCCGCCTCGTTCGTCCCCGGGCGGAACGCCCTCTTCCTGACGGCCGCCGGCTCGCTCGCCTATACCCGTGGGATCCACGACCTCGTGGGCGGGATGTGCCAGACCGACTACTCGGGGTATCCGGATTGCCGGCTGGGCTTCATCGAGTCGCAGGCCGAGACGCTCTCGCTCGCGCTCGACGCGCCGGTCACCATCCACACGCCGCTCATGCACCTGACGAAGGCCGAGACGTGGAAGCTGGCGGCCGACCTCGGGACCGTCCGT
Organism: Rubrivirga sp.; assembly: GCA_012269805.1. GTDB lineage: Bacteria > Bacteroidota > Rhodothermia > Rhodothermales > Rubricoccaceae > Rubrivirga. The sequence continues at coordinate 2,006 of JAAXJP010000741.1, read as the reverse complement.
GGGCTCGACGTGCTGGAGACGGTCCGCGAGATGAGCCACACGGACTACCACGGCGACCGGACGGAGCGGCACGCGTGGGGGTACGGGAAGCTCGACAACCCGGCCTCCGTCCTCCGCGCGAAGGGCTACGCCGAGGCCGTCGCGAACGGCTGGATCCCGGACGCGGGCTAGGCGCCGACCCCTTCCGCCTCGGTGCCGAGGCGCGGGGAGCCGGCGAGCGCCGAGAGGTGGCGGCCAAACTGGGCCATCACGAACAGGTGGGCCACGGCCTGCGTGAGCCGGTACAGCGCCCATGGCAGGCGCGGTGCGAAGTCGTGGATCGCCGCGATGAGGCACTCGCCGTCGAGGACCTCGCGGAACTCCAGCCGCCCGCGGTGCGGGCCGTTGGTCTGGGCGAGGACGCCGCCCGTGACGTAGAACAAGGTGCGGTCCGGCGTGCTCCGTTCAGCCGCGTGCGTCAGCTCGAGGACGGGGCGGGGGAGGGGGCGGACGAAAAACTGCGCGCGCCACGCCGGCCCATCCTGCTCCGTGCGGACGCGGAGGAGCGGCCCGGCGACCCCGTTCAGCCAGCGCATGTACTCGCGCCCGGCCCACTCGGCGTCGCGGCCGGCGGGCAGGTCGAACCGCTGGACGGAGCGGACCAGCCGGGCCTCGCGGACGGCCGCGTCGTCTTGCGCGCGGTGGCCGTGGCGGGCGTCGGGGAACGACCGGCCGTCGGGGCGGACGGCCTCCTGGAGCGCGGCCTTGAACGGCAGCGCGTCCGGCCCGATGAGGCGCTGGACCGGGTTGTCGCGGACGACCATGTCGTGCCGGAGGCTCGCCACGAGCGGCCCCACGAGCGCCCGCGGGCTGCCGGTGACCAGGCTGACCCACAGCGTCGACAGCCGCGGCGTGATGACCGGGACGCCCGACGCCGGCCGCTCGACGCCGAGCACCTCGGCCGTCCGCTCCAGCATCTCGCGGTAGCTCATGACCTCCGGCCCGGCCACGTCGAACGTGCCCTCGAACCGGCCCGGCGCCCCGAGCACGAGCCGGACGGCCCGCACCACGTCGCGGAGCGCGACCGGCTGCGTGTCCGACTCGGTCCAGCTGGGGAGGACCATCGCCGGCAGCCGCCGGACGAGGTTGACGAGGATCCGCAACGACGACCCGCCCTTCCCGACCACGAGGCCGGTGCGGAGCGTGGTCACGGGGGTGCCGTGCGCGGCGAGCGTCCGCTCGACCTCCCAGCGGCTGCGGAGGTGTTTGGAGAGGTTGGCGGTGTCTTCCGGCAGGAGGCCGCTGAGGTACACGATCTGCGTCACGCCCTGCCGCTTCGCCGCGCGGGCGAAGTTGTCGGCCAGGATGAGGTCGAGGTCCGCGAACGTCCCCTGCGTCAGTCGCGCTGAGGGGAGCATCGAGTGGACGAGGTAGACGGCGAGGTCGGCGCCCTCGAGGCCGGCCTCGACGTCCTTGAGCGAGAACAGGTCGCAGTGGCGCCAGCGCGTGCCGTCGCCGTCGTCCTCGCGGGTAGCCCGCGCCGGCGAGCGCGTCAGGCCGACCAGGTCGTACTCCTCCGCCAGCGCCCGCCGGAGCGCGGTCCCGACGAACCCGGACGCGCCGGCGATGGCGACGGTCGGGCGGTCGGGGCCGGCCGGCCCCTCCGGGGCCTCGGCCTCGGCGGCGGGGACGAGCGCGGCGGCCTCGGCGACGGCGGCCGGCGACTCGGTCTGGAGGACGGAGACGGGCACGCTAGCGGCGGAGGCCGAGGGCGAGCCCGCCGAGGAGCGCGAGCCCGACGGCGGCCCACGTCGCCTCGGGCGGCGGCACGATCTCGACGGCGTCGAGCCCGACGGCCGTCGCGATCCGCCCGGCCTGTGCCGAGGGGCCAGCCGCGAGCACACTCCGCCCGCCGACCGTGACCTCGACGTCCATGCCGAGGACGTCGAGCGTGTCGGTCACGGCGCGGCCGAACCGGGCGCCGGGCCGGCTGGCGCGGGCCAGGCGGGTCGCGGTGGCCGCCGAGT
>JAAXJP010000122.1:4893-6548 GCA_012269805.1 Rubrivirga sp. | reverse complement strand
GTTCGGGCCCGGCCCCGCCATCGCCCGCCAAACCCGCGAGGGCCACACGGTCCACGTCCTCACGCTCACGAAGGGGGGCGCGACGAAAGTCCGCCACGACCTCGGAAAGAGCGTCGAGGAGATGGGCGCGATCCGCGCCGAGGAGACGGCGCGCGCCGTCGAGGCCCTCGGCGCCGACCTCACGATCCTCGACTTTCCCGATGGCGGCCTCGCCGACCTCGACCCGCGCGACCTCGAGCACGTGATCGAGCGCGAGATCCAGGCGATCGAGCCGGACGTCGTCGTGACCTACGCGCCGCACGGCAACAGCGTCCACCCCGACCACCTCGTGACGCACGCCGTCGTGAAGCGGGCGTACTGCGCGGCCTGCGACGAGATGGCCGGGCGGAGCCCGCGGCGGCTGGCCTTTTTTACGCTCGTCGAGGGCGAGATCGAGGACAACCCGGCCGGGCTGAGGGGCTCCCCGCGCGACGCCATCGGCGCCGTCGTCGAGTTCACCGACGCCGACCGCGAGGCGGGCGAGGCCGCGCTCGCCTGCTACGAGACGTACCAGCAGGTCGTCGAGGCGCACCAGCCGCTCCGGCAGGTCGCCGACGGCGTGGCGTTCGTCCTCTTCCAGGAGGAGTACGAGGCGCCGCTCGACAGCCTCACCGACGACCTCCACGACGAGGGCTGACCCGATCCGCCTCGGTCCCTCCGCGGGGACGCCGAGGCCGGCGGGGCCGCTAGCGCTCCTGGCTCGTCGGCATGACGAGGACCTCGAACACGGTCGCCGAGGCCGGCGCGGCCAGGGCGTAGACGATGCTCTCGGCGATCCGGTCGGCCTCGAGCGGCTGGACGTCGGCGAACCCCTCCTTCGCCGCCTCGAGCACCTCCTCGTCGCCGATCTGGTCGGTCAGCTCCGTGGCGACGGCGCCGGGCTCGACGCACGTCACGCGGATGCCGTAGCGCGGCCCGAGCTCCTGGCGCATCCCCTCGGAAAAGGCGCGGACGGCGAACTTCGTGGCCGAGTAGACCGCGCCGCCGGGGTACACCTTCCGCCCGGCCGTCGACGAGATGTTGACGACGTGGCCGCGCTCCTGCTCGATCATCGTCGGGAGGACGGCCTCGACGGCGTGGATCACGCCGTACAGGTTCACGTCGACCGTCCGGTACCAGTCGTCCGTCCGCATGTTGTGGAGGAACGTGAGCGGCATGATGCCGGCGTTGTTGACGAGGATGTCGATCCGGCCGTACGCGTCGTTCGTTTTCTGGGCGAGGGCCTGGACGGCGTCGCGGTCGGTGACGTCGGTGGGCACCACGAGCGCCGTGCCGCCATCGGCCTCGATCACGCCTTTCAGCTTGTCGAGCTCGTCTGCGCGGCGGGCGGCGAGGACGACGGTCGCGCCTTCCTTCGAGAGGTGGCGGGCCGTGGCCTCGCCGATGCCGGACGAGGCGCCGGTGACGATGGCCCCGTGGGCGGAGAGCGCGGGCCTGGGAGGGGTCGGGAGGAGGGGGCCGGTCGAACCGGGCGCCCCCCGGCCGGGGTTCTCCTGACTGGGGCGGGCCCCCCCCCCCCGGGGGGGGGGCCCCCCCGGGCCCCCCCCCCGGGGGGGGGGGGGGCCCGCGGGGGGCGGCGCGGGGGGGGGGCGGGGCGGGGGACCCCCACGCCCGCG
>JAAXJP010000122.1:0-4883 GCA_012269805.1 Rubrivirga sp. | reverse complement strand
GGCTCCGCCCGGATTAGCCGTGGGCCGCCAAGGCCGCCGCCCCCCGCGTGGGGGCGGCCGCCGACGGGCCCCGCCTCGGTGCCGAGGCGGACCCGAAAGGTCAGCGCAGTCAGGGAGCCGGGATCAGAGACCCTCGACCTCGCCGGTCTCGACGTCGGCGCGGTACTCGCGCCCGCCAAGAGCGATCCGGGCCACGCGGTCCCCGCTGGGCGTGACGGGGAAGACGATCGTGAACGCCTCGTCGATCTCCACCGCCGACGTCGGGCCGCCCGTCGGGGTCCGGGTGAGCATGGCGCGGAGCGTGCCCGAGATCGTGCCGTCGACGGCCTGGCGCCAGCGGCGCGGCGCCACGCGCGGGCCGCGGACGTCGTCGAGCGTCGCGTCGAGCTCGTAGGCCAGCGTCCGCTCGCCGCGCGGGCCGCGGAGCGTGTCGGTCGCCGCCCGCTGGACGGTCCCGTTGACCGTCACGAGGTCGGCGTCGAGGTCGGTCACGGTAAAGTCTGACGTCAGCGACTGGAGGGCGTGGACGCCGCGCGGCGACCGGAACAGGTTCTCGGCCGAGAGGACGGCGTACTCGGCGGAGGCGGCGCCGGCGCGCTCCGGCTGGGGCTGGCCGGTGGCGTCGAGGAAGCGGTAGGTCGCCGTCCGGTCGAAGGAGGCGTAGAACCGGCCGTCGGGGTCGCCGCGCTCGCAGTCGAAGACGGCCGTCCAGAGGCCCTCGGCCTCGTCGTAGGTCCGGTCGGCGCGGCAGCCGGGACGGTCGGGGCCGGGATGCCGGGCGCCGGCCTCGGCGGGCGCGGCGAGCGACGCGCCGGCGGCCACGTCTTCGAGGAGGCCGCCCGCGTCGAGGGCGAGGGCGCTGGCGACGGCGGTCGCGGCGTCGTCGAGGTCGGCGTCGGAGAGAGCCGGGTCGGAGGTGTCGGTGGCGTCGCAGGCGGCGAGGCCGAGCGCCAGCGCGGCGAGGGGAAGCAGACGGGTCATGGGGCAGCAGGAGGGTGGACCCCCAAAGTGGGAGGCCGAGGCGCGGGTATTGTGTCGGATCTGTCTCGATTCCGCCCACCCTCCGTCCCGCTTCTGTGGCCGAGCCCCTCCGCCGGACTGCGCCGTTCGCCGGACTGCGTCGCTCGGCGCCGAGGTAGACCGGCCGCGCGGACTACCGGACGCGTCGGCGCTCTGCCCCCGACCCCACGTCGTCGGGCTCGGGCAGGTCGAGGAGCGCCTGCTCGATCCGGCCGGCGCCCCCCGTGATGCCGGCCCGCCGCGCCTCGCGCTCGAGGTCGAACCCCTCGCTCGTGACGATGGCCTCGACGGCCTCGAGCCGCTGGCGGAGCCGGTCGCGCTCGGCCTTGGCCTCCGCGAGCTCGTCCTCGAGGTGGTCCGTGGCCTTGCCGAGCTCACGCGCCGTCTCGGTCTTCATCTTGGCGATGTTGTAGTACGTCCCAGCCAGGATGGCGACGATCGGGATGAGGAACGGCATGAAGGCGACGTATTCCATCGGTCTCTCGGTGGCGCACGCGGAACGTACATCGCCCGACGGCCGGATGCGATCCGGAGTTTCGCCGCTCAGCCTGCCCGGAGCACCGCCGCATAGAGGGTCCCCCCGAACCGCGACGCCCGCTCGCCGACGACCTCGACGGAGCCGAGCCCGGCCGCGGACGCGAGGCCGCCGAGCGCGACGCGCGAGATCGGGTGTGGCACCCACCGGCTCCCGCGCCCGCGGTCGTACTCGATCACCACGACGCGGCCCCCCGCTCGCAGCCGCCGCGTGACCGCCGCCAGCACTGCCCCCGCCTCGGGCACGAAGTGGAGGACGTTGGCGCAGAGCGCCCCGTCGACTCGCTCCGGGACCCCACCGAGGCGGGCGAGGTCGCGGACGTCGCCGGCCAGGGGTCGGATAACGGCGCCCTCCGCGACCGGTGGGATGCCCGGCCCCGCCTGGTCGATGGCGACCACCTCGCCGCCGCCGAGGCGACGGGCGAGCGCCCGCGTGAGGAGGCCGTCGCCCGCGCCGAGGTCGAGCCAGACGGCCGGACCAACGGGGACGGCCGGGGCGAGGAGCGCGTCGGCCTCTGCGTCGGTCACAGCGTGACGGTGTGCCCGCGCTCGGGCGACTCCACGTTGCCGATCCCCGCCTCGGCGAGCGCGTCGGTGAGGGCCGCCTGCCGCTCCGGGTCGCCGTGGACGAGGAAGACGGTCCGGAGCCGGTCCTGGTCGAGCGCGCCGATGTAGTCCACGAGGCCGGGCTCGTCGGCGTGGGCCGAGAACGTGTTCATGACCTCGACCCGGGCGCGGAGCGGGTGCGGCTGGCCGAAGATCTTGATCTCGTCGCGCCGCTCCACGATCCGCCGGCCGAGCGTGTGCTCGGCCTGGTAGCCCACGATGAGGACCGTGTTCTTGTCGCTCTCGACCGTGTTGCGGAGGTGGTGGAGGATCCGCCCGGCCTCGCACATCCCCGACGCCGAGATGACCACGAACGGCACGCGGAGCCCGTTGAGCTCTTTCGACCGCTGCGCCTCGCGGACGTACTCCAGCCGCTCGAAGCCGAACGGGTTCGGGTCCTCCAACATGTACTCGAGGAGGTCCGCGTCGTAGCACTCGGGGTGCGTCTGGAACACGGCCGTCGCGTTGACCGCGAGCGGGCTGTCGACGAAGACCGGGATGCGCGGAATCCGGTCCTCGTTCCAGAGCTGGTCGAGGTTGTGGACGAGCTCCTGCGTCCGCCCGACGGCGAAGGCCGGGATCACGACGCGCCCGCCCCGCGCGGCCGTCTCGGTGATGACCGCCGCGAGCCGTTCCTTCGCCGTGTCCACCGCCTCGTGCGTGCGGCCGCCGTAGGTGCTCTCCGAGATCAGCCAGTCCACCGCGGGCAGCGGCTGCGGATCGCGGAGGATGATCCGGCCCGGGTTGCCGAGGTCGCCGGTGAACCCGAGGCGTTTCTCCGTCCCACCGCCGGGCAGGTCAAGCGTCATCGTCGCCGAGCCGAGGATGTGGCCGGCGTCGCGGTACGTCACCGAGACCCCGCCGGGCACCTTGAACGGCGTGCCGTACGGCACGCCGTGGAAGCAGTCCATGACGCCCTCGGCGTCCTCCTTGCCGTAGAGCGGCTCGACCTTTGGCTGCCCCTTCTTCCGGATCTTCCGGTTGAAGAAGTCGGCGTCGGACTCCTGGATGTGGGCCGAGTCGCGGAGCATGATCGCGCAGAGGTCGCGCGTGGCGTGCGTCGCGTAGACGGTCCCCCGGAAGCCGTCTTTGTACAGCTTCGGGAGGAGGCCCGCATGGTCGATGTGGGCGTGCGAGAGGAGCACGGCGTCGACCGACGACGGCTCGCACGGCCATTCGGTGTTGAGCGCCTTGGCCTCGGAGCGGCGGCCCTGGAACAGCCCACAATCCAGGAAGAGGCGGGTGCCGTCGTCCAGCTCGAGATAGTGGAGGGAGCCGGTGACGGTCTGGGCGGCGCCCCAGAAGGTGAGGGTCATGACGACGGGCGGGCAAGGTGCGCGGCAACATACCGGAGCGGGTCCGGCGAGGGGCTAGGTTGCCCGGCCCCTCCCCGACCGCCCGTGCGCCCCCTCGTCCTCGCCTCGCTGCTGGCGTTCGCCGCCAGCGCCCCCCTCGCTCAAGACTACGTGCCGCCGCGCGGCGACTGGGCGCGGCGCGCGCCCGAGGCCGTCGGGCTCGACCCGGCCCGGCTGGCCGAGGCCATCGCCTTCGCCCGAGAAAACGAGTCGGACGCGCCGCGCGACCTCGCGCTCGCCCACGCCCGCGGGTTCGGCCGCGAGCCGTACGGCGACGCGGTCGGCCCTTTCCTCACGCGGGGCCCGCAGACGGGCGTGGTCCTCCGCCACGGGTACCTCGTCGCGGAGTGGGGGGAGCCCGAGCGCGGCGACCCGACGTTCAGCGTGGCGAAGAGCTTCCTGTCGAGCGTGGCCGCGCTCGCCGTCGCCGACGGGCTCATCGGCCTCGACGAGGAGGTCTGGCGGTCGCAGGCGCCCGTAACCGTCCTCGGCGACGTCGGCCCCGACGCGGACCCGGCCGAGCTGGGCACGGCGACCACCGTCGACCTCTTCCCCGGCGCCCACAACCGGCGGGTCACCTGGGACCACCTGCTCCGCCAGACGAGCGCGTGGCGCGGCGAGCTCTGGGGCAAGCCCGACTGGGCCGACCGCCCGGACCGCGACCCGGGAACGTGGCTCGACACGACGCGCGCCGTGCCCGGCACCGAGTGGGAGTACAACGACACGCGCGTCAACGTGCTGGCCCTCGCGCTCCTCAACGTGTGGCGGCGGCCGCTCCCGGCCGTCCTCCGCGAGCGCGTCATGGACCCCATCGGCGCCTCGCCAACGTGGCGCTGGCACGGCTACCGGACCAGCTGGGTGCTCCTCGACGGCCTCGCCGTCCAGTCGGTGAGCGGCGGGACGCACTGGGGCGGCGGCATGTGGATCACCGCGCGCGACCAGGCGCGGTTCGGCCTTCTCACGCTCCGCCGCGGGCGGTGGGGCGACCGGCAGGTGATCCCCGACGCGTGGTTCGACACGGCCCTCAGGCCGACGGAGGCCAACCCCGGCTACGGGGTCATGAACTACTTCCTCAACGGCGACCGCGAACGGCTCCCGAGCGCGCCGCCGACGGCCTACGCCCACCTCGGCGCCGGGACCAACCTCGTCTACGTCGACCCCGAGCACGACCTCGTCGTCGTGGCCCGGTGGATCGACCAGGACGCGCTCGACGGCCTCGTGCAGCGCGTCCTCGCCGCCGTCACCGACTGACGCGCCCCCGCCCGCCGCGGCGCCGCGGCGGGCCCGGCCGAGAGAGGCCGCGGAGGCCAAGTCTGGCCCGCCCCCCCCCCGGGCTTCCGCCGCCGGCGGCAGGTGCCCGCCGCGGGC
>JAAXJP010000120.1 GCA_012269805.1 Rubrivirga sp. | reverse complement strand
CGCCGCGTCCGCCGCGGTGCCCCGCCCGCCACCCCCGACCGGCCATGAACCTCACGCCACTCGACGTCCGCCGGAAAGCGTTCGACAAGGGCTTCCGCGGCTACGACCCCACCGAAGTCGACCTCTTCCTCAAGCAGGTGGCCGACCGCCTCGAGGAGGTCCAGGAGGAGGCCCGGCGGGCCGAGGAGCGGTCGCGCGAGAGCGAGGCCAAGCTGGTCCACTATGAGAAGGTCGAGCTGGCGCTCCAGGAAGCGCTGGAGTCGGCGCGCGAGACGGCCAAGCGCGCGGAGGCCGCCGCCGAAGAGAAGGCCCGTCTGATGATCCAAGAGGCCGAGCTCCGGGCCGAGACGATCCTCCGCGACGCCGAGCGCGAGCGGCACGGGCTCCGGCAGGACCTCGTCCGCCTCTCGTCGCGCCAGGCGGAAGTCGCCGCCCGCCTCCGCGGGTTCCTCCTCTCCGAGTTGGAGGTCCTGGCCCAGTTCCAGGGCGACGACCCCGTCGGCTTCATCAAGCTCCAGGCGGCCGGCGCCTCCGGCCAGCTCCCGCCCGCGCAGTCGCGCCTGGAGGCGCCGATCGACGCGCCCGACGACCTGGACGAGTCGGAGGTCGTCGAGGGGGAGGGCGAGCCCGCCGACCTCGGCGACGCGCCGGGGCCGGTCGAGCAGTCGCCCGCGCCCGCTGAATACGGGTCGTCCGACGAGCCGGGGCCCACCGCTCCGCCCCCATTCGTGACGCCCGACTACCCCGAGCCGCCCGCCGAGGCGGAGGCGCCCGTGGACGAGACGCCGCTCAACGCCCCGCTCGATCCCGACGAGGACGACGAGCCGGCCCCGGCCGAGCCCGAGGCGCCGCTGTCCGGCGCCTACGCGGCCGCCCCCGAACATCCCGACGAGGACGAGCAGCCCGCCGCTCCCCCCCCGAAGCCTGCCGTCACCGGCGGCTGGGACCTCCGGTCGCTCGTCACGGGCGAGGAGCGGAGCGTGGCGGCGTCGGAGGAGGAGCGCGAGCGGATCCGCCGCATTCTCGACGATCTCGACTAGGGCGCGCGGCGTCGAGCGTAGGATCTTGGCGCGACTCCCGTCCCCACGATCTCTGCCCGACGCCCCATGACGCCCGACATCGACACCGCCCGCGCCCAGGTCCAGGAGGCCGCCGACAGCCTCCGCCAGCGCGTGGGCGACACGGCCCGCGTCGGGATCATCCTCGGGACCGGGCTGGGCAAGCTGGCCGAGGAGATCGAGGCCCGTGAGACGGTCCCCTACGACGAGATCCGCCACTTCCCGCTCTCTACGGTCGAGAGCCACGACGGCCGGCTGATCGCCGGGACGCTCCGCGGCGTGGAGGTCCTCGCGATGCAGGGCCGGTTCCACCTCTACGAGGGCTACAGCGCGTGGCAGATCACCCTGCCGGTTCGCGCGATGGCCGCCCTCGGCGTCGAGGCGCTCCTGATCTCGAACGCCGCCGGCGGGATGAACCCGCTCTACCGCCGCGGCGACCTCATGCTGACGACGGACCACATCAACCTCCAGGGCGCCAACCCGCTGACGGGGCCGAACGTGGACGAGTGGGGCCCGCGCTTCCCCGACATGTCGGAGCCGTACGACCGCGACCTCCGCGCGACGGCCGAGACGGCGGCCTTGGAGCGGGGCATCCGGCTCCAGCAGGGCGTCTACGTCGCCGTCGTCGGGCCCAACCTCGAGACGCGCGCCGAGTACCGCTTCCTCCGCGGCATCGGCGCCGACGTGGTGGGGATGAGCACGGTCCCCGAGGTCATCGTCGCGCGGCACCAGGGGCTCCGGTGCATGGCGATCTCGGTCGTGACGGACGAGTGCTTCCCGGACGCGCTCGAGCCGGTCTCGATCGAGGACGTCCTCGCGGCGGCCGCCGAGGCCGAGCCGAAGCTGACGACGCTGATGGGCGACGTCGTCGCCTCACTGGCGTAGCCGGCCGGGGCCGCCTCGGCGCCGACCCGTCCATTCGGGGCCCGCCGCACGGCGGAGGTCCCGGCGAGCGGGAGCCGGTGGGCCTCCGCCTCGCCCGGCTGGGACGCCGCTCGGGGTGGTCGGTCGTCTGCCCGAGGCGGGCGGCGTCGGCCAGGGAGACGACCGGCACGGGGGACGCCGCTCCGTAGCTTCGGCTCGCCGCCCCGCCCCCGACTCAGACACTCGCACCATGAGCATTCAGCCTGTCACGTCGTCGTCGCGAGTCTGGTTGATGTTGATGACGGGGGCCCTCGTGCTCTTGGGGGGGTGTCTGAGTACAGACTCCGTCACGAGAGGGGGCGATCGGTATCCGAGCGACGTGATCCCGTTTATGGACGAGTTCAAGATCATGCTGGGCAACGGGGTCACGGTCGACGCGCTGGTCGGGTACGAGCACGAGTCGTTTTTCTATGACGTCCAGGACGACGAGGGGGATTGGGTCGTCTACAAAACGCCGAACTCGGGCGTCACGTCAGCGAACTCGAACAACACGCGGACGGAGCTGCACCAAGAAGGGGAGTGGGTGCCCGAGACAGGGGGGAGACTGACCGGCACCCTCAAGGTCATGCACGTCTCGACGTCGGGGGACGCGAGGGTCGCGGCGTCGTACTCGACGGTCGTCGGGCAGATTCACAGCGGAGAGGGCCACGAGAATGAGCCCCTGAAGATCTTCTACAAGAAGTTTCCGGGCCACACGAACGGGTCTGTCTTCTGGAACTACGAGATCAACCCGGAGGGCGACGACAACTCCGGGCGGTGGGACTACTCGTCGGCGGTTTGGGGGCACGACATGTCCGTCGTGGGGTCGGGCCCGGCAGAGTACCCGGAGGAGCCCGCGGACGGAATCGAGCTGGGCCGAGAGTTCAGCTACGAGGTCAACGTGTATGAGGGCGTCATGTACCTGACCTTCGCGAGCGCGGGCCGCGACACGGTCCGGTTCGCCAAGAGCCTGATCCAATCCGAGTACCCGACGAGGGCGGACATCCCCGCGCAGACGAGAGGGCTGTTCGGCCCGATCGGTCGAGACGGCGTGGAGCGCGAGGACGCGTACGCGGGCGAGCTGATGTACTTCAAGCAGGGGGCGTACAACCAGACGAACGCGAAGCTGCCCGAGGACAACATCGTCTGGAATGCGGGTGCGGAGTCGTACGGCGGAGACATCGACATGCAGTACGAGCACGGGGCCTACACGGAGGTGTGGTTCAGGTCGGCGACCGTGGGAGCTGGCACCCCGCCGGGCGCAGACTGACCCTTGGCTCTCCTGGGCCTCGCGCGAGCCCGCCCGACCCCGTCGGTCGGGTCCGCCTCGGCGCCGAGGCGGGCCCAGCCGACGGTGGGGAATCGGGCCGCGCTTCATGTCGGCCGGTGGGGGAGCGGGGTAGCTTCCCGGCCCCGAGATCCGCACGTCCGACATGCCCCGCTACCCCGAGGTCGACCGCTTCGACCCCGTCGCCGTCGAGGAGGAGGTCCTGGCCCGCTGGGAGGCCGAGGACACGTTCCGCCAGTCCCTCGAGATCCGCGAGGGCGCGCCCCACTTCGTGTTCTACGAGGGGCCGCCGACCGCCAACGGAAAGCCGGGCATCCACCACGTGATGGCCCGGACCATCAAGGACCTGTTCTGCCGCTACAAGACGATGCGGGGCTTCCGCGTCGATCGGAAGGCGGGGTGGGACACGCACGGGCTCCCGGTCGAGATCGAGGTCGAGAAGGAGCTCGGGCTGGAGGGCCGCCACGCCGTCGAGGACTACGGCGTCGCCGAGTACAACGCGGCCTGCCGCGAGTCCGTCCTCCGCTACAAGGACCTCTGGGACAGCCTGACCAAGCGGATGGGCTACTGGGTCGATCTCGACCACCCGTACGTCACGTTCGAGAACGACTACATCGAGTCGGTCTGGAACCTGCTGAAGCGGATCTGGGACAAGGGCCTCCTCTCGAAGGGCCACAAGATCCAGTGGTACAGCCCGGCCAACGGGACCGTCCTGTCGAGCCACGAGGTCTCGCTCGGATACAAAGAGGTCCAGGACGTCTCGGTCGTCGTCCGCGCCCGGCTCGTCGAGGAGCCCCGGACGTCGCTGCTCGCGTGGACGACCACGCCGTGGACCGTGCCCTCGAACGTGGCGATGGTCGTCGGCGACCGGATCCACTACGTCAAGGCCCGCCAGATGGTGGAGCAGGCGGATGGGTCGACAGAGGAGGAGTTCCTGATCGTCGCCAAGAGCCAGGCGTCGTCGATCCTCAAGGGCGACTACGAGGTGGTCCAGGAGATGACGGGCGCCGACCTCGTCGGGCTCCGCTACGAGCCGATGTGGGATCTCGGCGATGAGGCCGTCGACGTCGACGGCTGGCGCGTCGTCTCGGCCGGCTACGTCACGACCGAGGACGGCACGGGCATCGTCCACACGGCGCCGGCCTTCGGCATGGACGACTTCGCGACGGGCCAGAAGTACGGCTTCCCCACCCTGAACCCGGTCACGGCCGAGGGCCGCTTCCGCGACGACTTCCCCCAGATCGGCGGGCTGTGGTTCAAGGACGCCGACCGCGCCATCATCCGCGACCTCAGTGCGCGCGGGCTCCTCTACCGCGAGGACAGCTACGTCCACAACTACCCGCACGACTGGCGGAAGGGGACGCCGCTGATGCAGTACCCGGTCGAGAGCTGGTTTATCCGGACGACCGAGGTCAAGGACCGGCTCGTCGAGCTCAACCAGCAGGTCAACTGGCAGCCCGAGGGCATCGGGACCGGCCGGTTCGGGCAGTGGCTCGAGAACAACGTCGACTGGGCGATTTCTAGAATGCGGTATTGGGGGACGCCCTTGCCGATCTGGGTGAGCGACCGCGATCCAGAGCTCGTCGAGGTGATCGGCTCTGTCGAGGAGCTGCGCGAGAAGGCTGGCGGGAGCTTCCCGCGCGAGGCCCTCAACCCCCGCCTCGGCGACGACGGCCTCGACCTCCACCGCCCGTACGTCGACGAGATCACGTGGCCCGACGGGCAGGGGGGCACGATGCGCCGCGTGCCCGACCTCCTCGATGTCTGGTTCGACTCGGGCGCCATGCCGTTCGCGCAGTGGCACTACCCGTTCGAGAACCAGGAGCGGTTCGAGGCCAACGTCCCGGCCGACTTTATCGCGGAGGGCGTCGACCAGACACGCGGGTGGTTCTACACGCTCCACGCCATCGCCGCGCTCGTCGACGATCGTCTGGCGTACAAGAACGTCGTCGTCAACGGCCTCGTCCTCGACGCCAGCGGCGAGAAGATGTCGAAGTCGAAGGGCAACGCCGTCGAGCCGTTCGCCGCGATCGACCGCCACGGCGTCGACCCGATCCGCTGGACGATGATGTCGGCGTCCCCGCCGTGGGAGGACCTCCGGTACTCGACCGAGGCGGTCGAGGAGACGACGCGGAAGTTTTTCGGGACGCTCGTCAACACGTACCGCTTTTTCGCGACCTACGCCGGGCTCGACGGGTACGACCGCGAGGCCGCCGAGGCGGTCCCGCTCGCCGAGCGGACCGAGCTCGACCGGTGGATCGTGAGCCGCCTCCAGTCGACGGTCTCGGAGGCCGTCGAGGCGCTCGACGCCTACCACCCGACGCGCGCCGCCCGCGCCGTCGAGGGGTTCGTCGACGACCTCTCGAACTGGTGGCTCCGTCGAAGCCGCCGCCGCTTCTGGAAGGGCGCCGACGACGCCGACAAGCGCGCGGCCTACGACACGCTCTGGGAGAGCCTCGAGGCCGTCTCCCGGATGATGGCCCCGATCGCGCCGTTCGTGGCCGAGTGGCTCTACGGCGTGCTGGGCGGCTCCGACTCGGTCCACCTCCAGGACTACCCGACGCCCGACGTGATGGCGCACGACGCCGAGCTCGAGGGCCGGATGGCGCTCGCCCGCGCCGTCACGACGGCCGCGCTCGCGCTCCGCAACGAGGCCGGCATCAACGTCCGCCAGCCGCTCGCGTCGCTGCTCGTGGTGACCGGCGTCGGCGGCGTCGACGAGGACGTGCTGATGTCCGTGAAGGACGTGGTCCTCGACGAGGTCAACGTCAAGGCGCTGGAGACGGCCTCGGGCGACTCGGGCGTCGTGGTCAAGAGCGCGAAGCCGAACTTCAAGGCGCTCGGCCGCCGGCTCGGGCCGCAGATGAAGGAGGCCAACGCGGCCATCCGCCTCCTCGACACGGCGTCGGTCACGCGCTACGAGGCGGAGGGGACGCTGGAGCTCCTGCTCCCGAGCGGCTCCGTGGTGCTGGAGGCCGGCGACCTCGAAGTGGTCTCCGAGGGCGTCGAGGGCCGCGTCGTCCGCCAGGAGACCCTCGTGGATCCGAGCGGCGCGACGCGGGTCGTGACCGTCGCGCTCGATACGACGCTCGACGACGCGCTCCGCGCCGAGGGCGTCATGCGCGAGTTCGTCAACCGCGTCCAGCAGCTCCGCAAGGAGGCCGGCTTCGACGTGGCCGACCGGATCGCCGTCGAGTTCGCGCCGACGCCGGCGCTCGCCGGCACCGTCGGCCTCGGCGCCGAGGTGGGCGGGGCCCCGGCGAACGGGGACCTTTCCCCAGCCTTCGCCGAGCCGGTCCGCGC
>JAAXJP010000151.1 GCA_012269805.1 Rubrivirga sp. | reverse complement strand
AGTCGAGGAAGCCTAGCCCTTCCAGCCAGCCCCCCCCGGCGAGCAACCCGCCCCAGGCCCACGACCCGAAGATCGGGTAGATCAGGCCGCTGATCACGAGCGACACGATCAGGTAAGTCGCGAAGTTGACCCGCTCAGCCACGGCTCCCGAGACGATGGTCGTGGCGGTCGCGGCGAAGACGGCCTGGAAGAAAAAGAACGTGTACACCCACGACATCTCCTGGCCCTCGAGCCCGGTCAGCCCGAACCCGGCCGTGCCGATCCAGCCGCCGAGTGACGGGCCGAACATCAGCCCGAAGCCGATGAGGAAGAACACGAGGGAGCCGGCCGCGGCGTCCATCACGTTCTTCATGATGATGTTCGCGGCGTTCTTGGCCCGCGTCAGGCCGGTCTCGAGGAGCGCGAAGCCGGCCTGCATGAGGAACACGAGCGCGGCGGCGACGATCGTCCAGACGTAGTCGAGGTTGGTCTGGACGGCCTCGGGCGAGGCGTCCTGCGCGAGCACGACGGCCGGCACGAGGAGCAGGGCGAGGGGGAGTGCCTTCCTCATTTGTTTAGGTGGGTGACGGGGTGGGGCACGGTGATCGCCGATTGTATCGCGATTGATCCTGAATAGTCAAGGATATGGAAGCGCTTCGATTCATCGTTTGAGCCGGAAGCGCTTTTCTTTCTAAGACGCGAAGGCCAACAACGCGATGCCTGCGCAGGACCGTCGTGTGACAAACCACTGTCGCCCGTGCCGGCGACCTTGCTCCACATCCCGCCAGTGATCCCATGAACGCCGCCGACCTTCCCCGCCTCGCCGACCCGTTCCCGCCCTCCGACGTCGAGTGGAAGCCGGGCGCGACGACGCGCGACAAGTCCAAGGGCCTCGCGATGGCCTACCTCACCAGCCGCGCCGTCCAGCAGCGGTTCGACGACGTCTGCGGCCCGGCCGACTGGCGCAACGAGTTCCAGCCCGGCCCTGACGGCGGCGTCCTTTGTGGCATCTCGATCCGCGTCGAGCGGCCGGGGCCCGACGGGCAGACGGTGTCGGAGTGGGTCACGAAGTGGGACGGCGCCGACAACTCGCAGGTCGAGGCGGTCAAGGGCGGGCTCTCGGGCTCGATGAAGCGCGCGGCCGTTCAGTGGGGCGTCGGGCGCTACCTCTATGAGCTCCCCGCGACGTGGGTGCGCCTCGACGATCGCGGCCGGTTCGCTGAGACGCCGCGGATCCCCCGCGAGTACCTCCCCAAGGGTGCGTCCTCGCAGGGAGGGGATCGCGCGGAGCGGCCCTCCGGTAGCCGGCCCGCCCGTTCGGACGGGGGGCGGCCCGAGCGCCAGGGCGCGCGGCCGGAGGGCGCGGCCTCGGGGCGGTCGCGGCCGATGCCGCCGCGGAGCGGGCAGCGCCGGGTGATCCGCCCGGCGGCCTCGGGCGACGGCGACGGGCGGCCCGCGGAACCAGGCTTCTAGGTCGGGGCGTCAGACGACCGAGGCCGGCGGGGCCGTTACCCTGGGGCCTCGGCGCCCGGCCCTGTAGGCGACCGCCCGATTCTCGGTCGCCGCCTTGCGTGCCGCTCGCGTGCGCACGTATTTATGGAGCCGAACCCGACCCCTTTGGTATGACCCCGACCGCGATCCGAGGAGCGCTCGCCGCGATCGCGTTGGGGATGGCTGCGCCGGCCGCGGCCCAGGGGACGTTCCAGACGCTCGACCCGTCGTACGGCGGCGAGACCGCGCGGCGCGGGTTCTACGGCGGGTTCGCGCTCTCTGGCGAGGCCGCCTACCGCGACGCCGACCTCCTCGACCGGATCGAGCCCGGGGCCCCGGCCCCCAGCGACCTCTCGCTCTCGGCCCGCCTCGACTACGCGCTCCTGCCTCAGGTCGACCTCGCCCTCGTCGCCGACCTCACGGGCGCGGCGCAGAACGGCCGGATGGGCCTCAGCTGGGTCGTCGTCAAGCCGTACTGGCACAACGAGGGGACCGACTACGCCATCCGCGTCGCCGTCGACCCCGTCAGCGAGGGCGGCCTCGGGTTCCGCCAGACCGACGTGGCGTTCCTGTCCCAAACGGCCCTCGCGCCGTCGGTCACGAGCGACCTGTCGCTCGGCATCCGCCGTCTTCGCACGGGCTACAGCGACCCCGTCCTGAGCGAGCTCGACGTGGACGACGCCGGCGAGCCGATCGTCCCCGACAGCCGGCTCAACGTGGGCACGACGGGCCTCGTCCGGTCGCGGATCGTCGGCCAGACGCTGCGCGGGTCGTGGGGCTACAACGTCTTGTTCGATCCGGCCGGCAGCCGCGTCGCGTTCGGGCTGGTGGCCGAGGCCACGGACTACACGATCCTCCAGGCCCAGGGCGCCGACGTGCTCGCCGACGCGCCAGCCGAGGAGGCCGAGGAGTCGTCGGACCGCGTCCGCAGCGCGGTCGGGTGGATGCGGATGGGCGTCGAGTTCAGCCGGCCGTACTACCAGCTGGCGCCGTTCGTGAGCGTCCCGGTCTTCACCTGGGCCGACGTCCAGGGCGAGCCCGTCCGCCACGGCCCGCGGATCGAGAAGCTCCGCGTCGGCCTCCGCCTGACGCTGCGGTAAGGGGGCGAGGGACGGGGAGCGAGAAGGGGGACGCGCGCGATGAGGCAGGACCGCTCGCTGCGCATCGCGAGGATTCGACCCGGTGGGGTTGCGGGCGGCGAGGTGAGCGGGCACCTTCCTCACCCTTTGGCCCCCATCCCCTGACCCTGTGCGCCTCGGCATCGTCTCCGACACCCACGGCTTCTACCACCCCGAGCTCGACGACGTGTTCGCGGGCGTCGACCTGATCCTCCACGCGGGCGACGTGGGGCCAGCGGAAGTCGTCGACCGGCTCGAAAGGTTGGCGCCGGTCGTCGGCGTGTACGGGAACGTGGACGGGCCGCCGGTGCGGGGGCGGTTCAAGGAGCACGTCAAGATCCGCGTCGGCGGCGTGCGGCTGTGGATGACGCACATCGGCGGGCGGCCGGGGCGGTGGGCGCCCGGCATCGGCCCGGCCCTCCGCGCCGACCCGCCCGACCTCTTCGTCTGCGGCCACAGTCACATCCTCCGCATCGAGCGCGTGCCCAACCTCCATCGGATGCTGTACCTCAACCCCGGCGCCGCGGGGCGGCAGGGGTTCCACCAGGTCAAGACGTGCGTCCGGCTCACGGTCGAGGGCGGGCAGATGAGCGAGGCCGAGGTGATCCATCTCGAACAGGAAGGTCCGCAGCGGGGCGGAGGGCCGCGCTAGCTTCGGGCATGGCCGCCTCCGCCCCGCTCGGCGCCGTCGACGACCCGACGGACGCCGGGCTCGACCTCGACGACCCGCTCGGCGCGCTCGTGCTCGCCCTCATGAGCCGGCTGCTCACGGCGCGCGCGGTCGGTGCCGTGGTCGTGGAGGGCGGGCTCCGGGTCGAGGTCGCGAAGGGCCGCCTCGGCGTGGCCGTGGGCGAGGTCGTCGGGCGCGCGGCCGAGGCGGGGGGGCTGCCACCGGCGCTGGAGGCGGCCGGCCTGACGTTCGCCGTTCCGCTTCGCCACGGCGGCGAATGGGTCGGGCTCGTCGCGCTGGGGCCGAAGCTGAGCGGCGAGCCGTACGCGCCCGCCGAGGTCGGGCTCGCCCGGTCGCTGGCCGGCGCGACGGCCGCCTCGCTCGCCGCCCGCCAGTCGGCGGCGGCGCTCGTGGTCGCCAACCGCGCGCTCGCCTCGCGCGCCCACGCGCTGCGGACGCTCTTCGAGCTGGCGCAGGCGTTCGGCCGGGCCCTCGACCACGACGCCATCGTCAACCGGCTGGCGTACGCGCTGATGGGGCAACTGCTGGTCCGCCGCGTGGCCGTCGCGCTCTGCGACTCCGACGCCACCGACGGGCCGCTCGACACGGTCCTCGCCCGCGGTGCCGAGGCCGTCGAGGTCCCGCGCGCGCTGTGCGAGATCGCCGAGCCCGCGCCGCTCCACGACGCCAACCTCGTGGCCGAGGGGTGGCGGTGGGTCGTCCCGCTCCGGGCCGGCGACGTCACGCGCGGCGCCATCCTCCTCGGCCCGCCCGCCTGGGCGGAGAGCGATTGGACGCCCGACGCCGACACGACCGACTTCACGGCCGCCCTCGCGGCCCTCGCCGTCGGCGCCCTCGAGACGGCCGACCGGGTCGAGGAGCGGTTGGAACGGGAGCGGATGCGCGAGGAGGTCCGCCTCGCGCGCGAGGTCCAGGCCCGGCTCCTGCCGGAGGCGTTGCCGGCGCTGCCCGGCCTCGACCTCGCCGCGCGGTGGCGGCCGAGCCGCGACGTCTCCGGCGACACCTACCACGCCGCCGACCTCGGCGGCCGCGCGCTCGTCGCCGTCGCCGACGTCGTGGGGAAGGGGATCGGCGCGTCGCTCCTGATGGCGACGCTCCAGGCCGGCTTCCGGCTCGTCGAGCCCGAGATCGCCGAGGCCACCGACCTCGGGGCGGCGTTGGAGGCGGCGACGGCGAAGCTCGACCGACTCGTCCGCGCGAGCACCGAGGCCCACCAGTTCGTGACGTTGGCGTGGGCCGTCGTCGACCCGTCGGGCGACGTGTGGTCCGTCGTGGCGGGGCACCCGGCGCCGCGGCTGCTCCGGGCGGGGGGCAGCCTGGAGCCGCTGGCGCCGGGCGGGCCCCTCTTGGGGGTCCTCCCAGGGGCCGCGTTCGGCGCGTCGCACACCCGCCTTGGCCGCGGCGACGCGCTCGTGTTCTACTCCGACGGCGCCACCGAGGCGCGCAGCGCGGACGACGAGGAGCTCGGCTTCGACGGCCTCGACCGCGTTCTCCGCCAGTCCGGCGCCGACACGGCCGACGCGCTGGTCGCCACCGTCGTGGACGCCGTCGACCGCTGGGCCGCGGGGGCCGATGCCGAGGACGACGACCTCACCGTCGTGGCGGTCCGGCGGGAGGGGTAAGGGGCGGACGCGCGCGCCTCCCAGTACGCGATCGAGATCGCGTCGGTGAGCGATCGTTCTCGGCACGAGGGTCGGGACCGTGTCGCCAGGTGAACGCGGGGCGCGGCGGTGGCGGCTCGAGGGGGGGCGTCGTGCTCGGCCTGGGCCTCGTCGCGCCCTACGGCTGAGCGGCCTCGGCGATCACGCGGCCATCGGTCACGAACGAGATCCCCTGCTGCCCGGCCGTGCTGATCATGACCGCCTGGACGACGGGCGGGACCGCGGCCCCGTCGCCCGTCCACTCGACGAGGAAGCTGGCGCCGACGCCGCCCGCCCGGTCGCTCTCGGCCACCACGAACGACGCCGTCGCGAGGGGCCCGAGCGTCTGGGGCGCCTCGACGTACGAGCGGATCGTCTGGCCCGCGGAGCCGACGTAGCGGACGCCCGCCAACCGGATGGGCCGGGTCGGGTCGGCGTTGCGGACGCTGAGCGTGGCCGTGAGGAGGAGGTCGCGCTCGCCGTCGCCCGAAAACACATGGGAGTAGGCCGGGACGTAGACGAGCTGGCCCGCCTCGGCGCCGTCGAGCGACCGGCCGATCGCGCCCAGCGTGTCGGCCGACGTCGCCGCCGAGGCGGGCGGAGCCGGGGCCTCGACGGCGGGCGACGGGGCGTCGGCGCAGCCGGCGAGGGCGACGAGCAGGAGCGCGAGGGCGCGCACGGCCTCAGCCGAGGATGTCGTCGAGGACCGCGATCTCGTCGTCGTCGAGCGGCGGCTGGCCGAGCATCGCGACGGCCTCCTCGATCTGGCCGACGCGGCTGGCGCCGATGAGCGTGGAGGTGACCTCGGGCCGGCGGCGCGTCCACGCGAGCGCGAGCTGGGCCATGGACTGGCCGCGGTCGCGGGCGATCTCGCGGAGACGGCGGACCGTCTCGATCACGTCGCCGGTCACCTGGTCTTCCTTGAGGAAGCCGGTGGCCTTGGCCGCGCGCGAGTCCTCCGGGATCCCGTCGAGGTACTTGTCGGTGAGGAGGCCCTGCGCGAGCGGCGAGTACACGATGGCCCCGACGCCCGCGTCCACGAGCACGTCGAAGAGCCCGTCCTCCGGGTCGCGGACGAGCATCGAGTACTTCGGCTGGTGGATGAGGAGCGGGGCGCCCATCTCGTCGAGCAACTCGATGGCCTCGCGTGCGGCCTCCGGCGGGTAGTTCGAGACGCCCGCGTAGAGCGCCTTGCCGGTGTGGACGGCGTGGGCGAGCGCGCCCATCGTCTCCTCGAGCGGCGTGTCGGGGTCGTAGCGGTGGCTGTAGAAGACGTCGACGTACTCGAGCCCCATCCGGTCGAGGCTCTGGTCGAGGCTGGCGAGGAGCGACTTCCGCGAGCCCCACTCGCCGTACGGGCCCGGTCCCATCCGGTAGCCGGCCTTCGTCGAGATGACCAGCTCGTCGCGGAAGGGCCCGAGGTCCTCGGCGAGGATCTGTCCGAAGGTGACCTCGGCCGAGCCCGGCTCCGGCCCGTAGTTGTTGGCGAGGTCGAAGTGGGTGATGCCGAGGTCGAACGCCCGGAGCGCCATCGCGCGGGCGTTTTCATAGGCGTCGACGGAGCCGAAGTTGTGCCACAGGCCGAGCGAGATGGCCGGCAGCTTCAGGCCGGACCGCCCGCAGCGGACGTAGTCCATCGCGTCGTAGCGGTCGGCGGCGGGGGCGTAGGAGGGGGCGGTCCGGGTGATCACGG
>JAAXJP010000013.1 GCA_012269805.1 Rubrivirga sp. | reverse complement strand
GCCCAGGGTACTCCATCTCGCGTTCAATCCGGCGAGAAATGTCGCGGGCGAGCGTCTCGGCGACCGCGTCCGACACCCGCTCGGTGTCGACGACGACGCGGATCTCGCGGCCCGCCTGGATCGCGTAGGCCTGGACGACGCCCTCGAAGTCGGACGCGATGCCCTCCAGGCCCTTGAGACGCTGGACGTAGCGCTCGAGGGCCTCGCGGCGGGCGCCCGGCCGCGCGCCCGAGGCGGCGTCGGCGGCCTGGACGATGGGGGCGATCGGCGTCGCCATCGGGACCTCGTCGTGGTGGGCGCCGACGGCATTCGCCACGTCCGGGTGCTCTTTGTACTGACGGGCCAGCTCCATCCCGGCGATGGCGTGGGGCTGCTCGAGGTCGCCCTCGATCACCTTGCCGATGTCGTGGAGGAGGCCGGCGCGGCGGGCCTTCCGGGCGTCGAGGCCGAGCTCGGCCGCCATCAGCCCGGCCAGCTTGGCCGTCTCGACGGAGTGCTGGAGGAGGTTCTGCCCGTAGCTCGCCCGGTACTTCATCCGCCCGACGAGGCGGACCAGTTCGGGGTGGAGCCCGTGGATCTGGAGGTCGAGCGCGGCCTGCTCGCCGGCCTCGACGATCTCGGCGTCGATCTCCTCGCGCGTCGCCTCGACGACCTCCTCGATCCGCGCCGGGTGGATCCGGCCGTCGTCGAGGAGCCGGACGAGCGCGAGCCGGGCCACCTCGCGGCGGACGGGGTCGAACCCGGACACGAGCACGGCGTCCGGCGTGTCGTCGACGATGACCTCGACGCCGGTCGCGGCCTCGAACGCGCGGATGTTGCGGCCCTCGCGGCCGATCACGCGGCCCTTCATGTCGTCGGACTTGAGCGGGACGGCCGAGACGGTGTGCTCGATGGTGGCCGTCGCAGCGAGCCGCTGGATGGCCTTGAGGATGACCTTCGTGGCCTCGCGCTGGGCGGTCCGTTTGGCCTCGTCACGGGCGTCTTTGACGGCGCCGGCGGCCTCGAGCTTGGCCTCGCGCGTGAGCTCGGCGACGAGCCGGTCGCGGGCCTCCTCACGCGACAGGGTGGCCGTCTGCTCCAGCTTGGCGAGGTGCTCTTCCACGAGCTCGTCGAGGCGGGTCGTGGCCTCGTCGAGGTGGGCCTGGAGCTCGTCGACCTCGCGCTCGCGGCCGGCCAGCTCCTGCTGGCGGCGGCCGACGGACGTGGCGAGGCCCTGGACCTGGTCGCGGAGCGCGTCGGCCTCGGCGCGGCGGCGCTCGGCGGCGGTCGTGAGGGCGTCGAGCGCGTCGGCGGCCGTCTCGAGCGCGGTCTCGCGGGCGGCGAGCCGCTTGGCCTTTTTGTCGACGCGGGCGCGGGCGGCGTCGAGCTTGGCGCGCGACTTCTGGTGGCGCTCCTTGACCTCGGCCACGCGGGCGTCGAGGCGGGCGCGGCGGCGGCGGACCTCGTCGCGGGCGCGCGCCAACTCGGCCTGGGCCGCCTCGGCGCGCTCCTGGAAGTGCTCGACCTCGGCCTCGGCGCGGGCGGCCACGGCTTCGGCCTGCGCGGCGGCGGCCTCGAACTGGGCCGCGGCGACCCCCCCGCGCCCCACGCGCGCGCCGACGAACCCGACGGCTAGCGCCAGGACGACGCCGACGGCGGCGAGGGCGAGCGAGAGCGGGTCCATCGGCGGCAGGGACGGGAGGAGACGGTGCGACGCGAGCGCCCCGAGGCCGGGCCCCGGGGCGCTCGCGCGGTGACCCGGCCGGGCGCGGCGGACTCCCGCCGTCCGTCCGGGTCGGACAGAGGCACCAGCCTGCAGCGCTTGGACGAGAACCTTGCTCGTCTGACAATGTGGAGGCCCCCCGGACCCTCTCGCCTTCCGCGGCGGGGCGCCGAGGCGCCCCAACCCGAGACGGGGACCGTCTGCGGGATGCGGCCTGATGGTCAGGTCCTAAACGGAGCCTCCGCGGTAAACGCTGTTCAGGTTCCCATGCGGTGGCTACAAGCCGGTGTGCGCGGTCGGGGGGTTGGCCCGAGTCGCGCGGTCCCCAATATCGCCCCGCCCGCCGTGTCGTTCCGAGAGAGACCACGAATTCCCCCGGCGCCCCCCCGAGGCGGCCCGCCTCGGGCACCGGCCCGGCCGGCCGTTATTCGTCTGGCGTCTCCGGCTCGGTGCCGGCCGCGCCGTCTCCGCTGCCGAGGACGGCCTCGATCCGCTCCGACAGCGACGCGGCCTCGATCTCGAGGCGCGCCCGAAGCCGGTCGGTCTCGGCGCGCGCCGCGTAGAGCTCCTCCGCCAGCTCGAGCGCGACGAGCACGGCGTGCGTCATGTCGGGCTGCGACGGGCGCTGCGGCCGGCGCCGCCGGAGCCGCGCGGCGCCGCGGGCCGCGAGGGGGACCGTGTAGGCCTCGGCGCCGGGCGCCACGCGGAGCGGGTACTCGCGGTCGAGGATCCGGACGCGGACGGAGACGGGGAGGGCGGAGCTCATGCGGTCGGGGGCGGGTCGGCCGAGCCGTCGCCGCCGGCGCCCTCGCCCGCCTGGAGCAGCCCGTCGACGAGGTCGAGAAAGCCTTGCACGCGGGCCTTCAGCGCGGCCGGGTCCTCGCCCTCACCGAACGAGAACGACGGCGTGTTGCCCGTCCCGGCCCCGCTCTCCTGGATCTCGATGAGCCGCTTGGCGAGCGCCGCGTTCTCCGACCGGAGCCGCTCGATCTCGCGCACAGCCGCGTCCACGCGGTCGCGGAGGTGGCTCAGCGACCGCCACTCGGGCCGGGGGTCGGGGCGACCCGGCTCGGCCTCGGACGGGGCAGTGGGCTCCATACGGGGAGGCGGTAGGACGTCAAGATAAACACGAACGTTTACGGGGGATCCCCCAGCCGCCGCCTAGGCGCTTGTTGATGCGGACGTAACGGCCGCTCAGGTGCGCAGCGTCGCCCCGTGCTGCGCCTCCAGCGATTTGACGATCCGCCGGACGCGGCCGTCGACCTCCTTGTCGCGGAGCGTCTTGTCGGCCCCGAACCGGAGCGCGACGGCGAGGCTCTTCTGCCCCTCCGCCACGCCCTCGCCCCGGTACACGTCGAACACGCGGACGTCCTGGAGCAAGGGCTTCCCGGACTGGCGGATCGTGTCGAGCAGCGGCCCGGCCGCCTGCGCCTCGGGGACCACGAGGGCGAGGTCGCGCTCGACGGTCGGGAAGCGCGAGATCGGCCGGTAGCGCGCCGGCTCGTCGCGGTCGGCGAGGCGGGCCAGGGCGTCCCAGTCGAGCTCGGCGACGAAGAGGGGCGCCTGGAGCTCGGCCGCTTCGGCGACGCCGTCCGCCAGGAGGCCGAGGCTGCCGAGGCGGGCGTCGCCGGCGTGGAGGTCGAGCGCGTAGGCCGTCAGGCCCTCCGGCGCCGGGCGCGGCGTCTCCGTGATCCCGTCGATGCCGAGGTCGGCGAGGACGTCCGTCACGACGCCCTTGAGGTCGTAGACGTCGGCCGCGCGCGCGGGGCCGTTCCACGTCGCGGGCGTCTCGCCGCTGAGGCCGAGCACGAGCGACGTGTGCTCGTGGTAGCCCGCGACGAGGTCGCCCGCGTCGGCCGACTGGCGGTAGACGTGGCCGGCCTCGAACAGGCGGAGCGCGCCGGCCCCGCGGGCCTGGTTGTAGCTCGCGACGGCGACGAGGCCCGGGAGGAGCGACGGCCGCATGGCCGCCATCTCCTGCGAGATCGGGTTGAGCGTCTCGACCGGGGCGCCCTCGCGGCCCGTCCACGCCGCGTCGGCAAAGGCCTCGGCGGTGGGCTTGGGGACGAGCGAGTTGGTGTACAGCTCACGGAAGCCGAGCGCGGCCAGCCGCCGCCGCACGCGCGCCAGCAGTCGGGCCGACGGCGTGTCCGAAGCGGGCACGAGCGGGACCGGCGTCGAGGCCGGAGCGGGCAGGTTGTCGTAGCCCCACAGCCGCGCGACCTCCTCGATCACGTCGATCTCGCGCTCGACGTCGGGGCGGAACGGCGGGATCGTGACGCGGAGCCCGGCGTCGGCCGCCTCGCTCGCCGCGGCCTCGACGCCCTCGCCCCGCGCGGCCGCCTCGGCGAGCGCGCCGAGCTCGTCGGCCTCGGCGTCGCGGACCTCGAACCCGATGGCCGTGAGCAGGCGGACGATCTCGCTCTGGGGCACCTCCGTGCCGAGGACCGTCGCCACGCGCGACGGACGGAGCGTGACGGACCCAGACTCGTGTGGCGTCGGGTGTTCGTCGATCAGGCCGGGAACGACGGTGCCGCCGGCGACCTCCGCCAGCAAAGCGGCGGCCCGGGCGGCGGCGCGGGCCTGCCCCGTCGGGTCCACGCCGCGCTCGAAGCGGTAGCTCGCGTCGGTCTGGAGCCCGAGCGCCTTCGACGTCTTGCGGATGCGGCTCGGGTCGAAGTAGGCGCTCTCGATCAGCACGCTCGTGGTCGACTCGCCGACCTCCGAGTTGGCGCCGCCCATCACGCCGGCCACGGCGACCGGCTTCTCGTGGTCGCACACGAGGACCGTGCCCGCGGGCACCTTCCGCTCCTGGTCGTCGAGCGTCGTCACGACCTCGCCTGCCTCGGCGGCGCGGATCACGAGGCCGCCGCCCGCGAGCGCGTCGAGGTCGAAGGCGTGGAGCGGCTGGCCGAGCTCGTGGAGGACGTAGTTCGTCACGTCCACGACGTTGTTGATCGAGCGGACGCCGATCGCCTCCAGCCGCTCGCGCATCCAGTCTGGCGACGGCCCGACGGTCACGTCGCGCACGACCATCGCCACGAGCCGGTGGCAGCCCTCGGCGTCCTCGATTCGGACGGAGGCTTGCGCCGCGGCCTCGCCGCCCGCCTCCGGCACGTCGACCTCGGGCAGCGTCAGCGGCTGTCCGGTGAGCGCGGCCACGTCGCGGGCCACGCCGACGTGCGAGGTCGCGTCCGGCCGGTTCGGCGTGATGGCGATGTCCAGGACGGTGTCGCCCGGGAGCGCGTCTCGCTGGCGGAGGTAGTCGGCGAACGGCTGGCCGACCGTGGCGTCCTCGTCCAGCACGAGGATGCCGTCGTGGCTCTCGCCGACGCCGAGCTCGTCCTCCGCGCAGATCATCCCGTTCGAGACCTCGCCGCGGATCTTGCCTTTCTTGATCGTGACCGGCTCCAGCTTCGCCGGGTCCTTCCGCGACGGCAGCATCAGCTCCGTCCCGACCGTCGCGACGGGCACCTTCTGGCCTTCGGCCACGTTCGGCGCGCCGCACACGATCTGGACCGTCTGGCTGCGCCGACCGTCCGGCTCGCCCGCCTCGGGCGCGGCCCCGCCGAGGTCGACGTCGCAGACGCGGAGCCGGTCGGCGTCGGGGTGCTCGCGGACGGTCACGACGTGCCCGACGACGACGCCGTCGAGCGACGGCCCGCCGGTCGTGACCTCCTCGACCTCGAGGCCGGTCATGGTCAGGAGCTCCGCGAGGGCGTCGGGCGCGAGCCCGTGGGCGACGTAGTCGGAGAGCCAGTTGAGACTGATGTTCATCGGGGGAAGAGGCAGGGGGCACGCGGCAAGGGGCGGAGGCCGTCACGCCTCATGCCCCTTCCCTGATGCCCTCGCTAGAACTGGCGGAGGAAGCGGACGTCGTTCTCGTAGAGGAGCCGGATGTCGTCGATGCCGTGGCGGAGCATGGCCATCCGCTCGACACCCATCCCGAAGGCGTATCCCGTGTAGCGCTCCGAGTCCACGCCGACGTTCTCGAGCACGTTCGGGTCGACCATGCCGGAGCCGAGGATCTCCATCCACCGGCCGCCGCCGGGCATGTCCGGATCGGCCCACCAGATGTCGACTTCGGCGCTGGGCTCCGTGAACGGGAAGAAGCTGGGGCGGAACCGCATCCGGGCCTCGCGCGCCGGACCGTCGGACGACCCGAAGAGCGCCTTCGCGAACGCCGTCAGCATCGCCTTGAGGTCGGCGAACGAGACGCCCTCGTCGACCACGAGCCCCTCGACCTGGTGGAACAGGCAGTAGCTCTTGTACGAGATGGCCTCGTTCCGGAACACGCGGCCCGGGGCGATCACGCGGATCGGCGGCTTCTGGTGCTCCATCACGCGCACCTGCACCGGCGACGTGTGCGTGCGGAGGAGGACGCCGCGGCCCTCCGGCGGCGGGGGCTCGAGGAAGAACGTGTCCTGCATGTCCCGCGCCGGGTGGTCGGGCGGGAAGTTGAGGGCCGAGAAGTTGTGCCAGTCGTCCTCGATCTCGGGCCCGCGCGCGACGGCGAAGCCGAACGACTGGAAGATGGCCTGGATGTCCTCCAGCGTCTGCGTCAGCACGTGGAGGCTCCCGCGCTCGACGGGCGCCGGGACGCGGCCCGGCAGCGTGAGGTCGAGGTCCGTGGCCCCGGCCTCGGCGTCGCCGGCGAGGCCCTGGAGCGCGGCGTCGAGGCGGGCCTGGGCGGCCTGCTTGAGCGCGTTGAGCCGCTGGCCGACGGCGCGGCGCTCCTCCGGGGGGACGGTCCCGATCTTCGAGAACAGGTCCGTGATCACGCCGGCCTTCCGGCCGAGGAAGCGGACGCGGTAGGCCTCGGCCTCGTCGTCGGAGGTGAGCGGGAGCGTGTCGATCTCGGCCTGGACGGCCTCGATCTCGGCGTCGAGGGGCGTGTCTGACATGGGAGGGACGGGGCGCCGGCGGG